>CAZEZQ010000119.1:0-10334 GCA_964516245.1 uncultured bacterium
GGAGTGAAAATCATTGACAACCAGCCATTGATGGGTATAACCGGCGGGGCGCTAACTTCCAATGAATTTGAACCCGGGCCTATATATCTGCAAGGTGATCATTCTGCCGTTTCGTATCGCAATATCGTTTTAAAACCAATCACAGGAAAAAAGTAACAGGAATGAATTGGATGATTTTCGAATCGGGTGGCGCTGAATAATCAGCCCACTCGATTTTTTTCTGTTTCGTTTATTGCGAATATTGGCAACGTAGTATAATACATTAAAGTAAAGATGAAACGTAACAAGTTGAAAAGAAAGGGAGGTGATATTTCGTGATTACTTTTCCGAAATTACAAAATAGCGAACTTAGATTGCCAACGGAAAAAGAATCAAATCTAGCAAGTGAATCATTTCAGCGTTTGTCCACCTATTTGGACAATAGCAAAGATGTGCAAATTTATGTAAAGAATAGTAAAAAAGAAAGTGAAGAAATTGTTCTTCCCGCCTCGGCTGCTCGGTTGCTTGTTGATATTCTCAATCAAATGGCTCAAGGCAATGCTGTATCCTTAGTGCCTATCCATGCCGAACTCACCACACAGCAAGCAGCAGATTATTTGAATGTTTCCCGGCCCTATTTGGTGAATTTACTTGAAGACGGCGAGATTCCCTTTCGCAAAGTGGGCTCGCATAGGCGTGTACGTTTCGAAGATTTGAAACGATACAAGGAAATAGATGACGAAAAACGCCGTGAAGCATTAGATGAACTGGTAAGGGAAGCGCAAGAACTCGATTTAGGTTATTGATGTGTACATTTTATAGTTCTTCATGTTACGTGAATTTCGATCATTAATATGAAACCAACCATTCTCGGAACAGGCCTAATTTGCATGGATGCCGTAGAATCAGTCGATTCCTACAAATTATTCGCTGCAGGCAGCTGCCCCAATGTATTTATCGTCTTGAAAACCTGGGGATGGGATAGTTATCCCGCCGGGTTCATCGGCATCGATCCGGCGGCTGAGTATATATTGCGTGATTTAAATATGTGGGGCATTGATACTTCATATGTGAAGCAAAGCGAGAAGTATTCCACCCCCATTTACGTCCAAACCATAGATAAAAACGGGCATTCTTTTGCCAACCAATGCCCGTTCTGCGGCGAATGGTTCCGCAAATTTCAACCTCTTGTAGAAGAAGATCATAAACACCTATGGAGTGAAATGCCAAAATATGCAGATGTGTTTTATTTGGAACGGGTAACCGATTATGGCCTGCAATGGGTGAAGCACTATCGCAACAATGGTTCACTAATTTATTTCGAGCCCAATCGGATCGATCATAGTGAACTGTTTGAAGAAATTGTAAAAAATACGCATATCATTAAATATTCCAGCGAACGCCGCTTTCACATTCATGAAATCACAAACCGGCACAGACCCCCCTTGGAGATTGAAACGCATGGCAAAGAAGGGGTGCAGTTTCGTGTTTCTAACCATGGTGAATCCAGCGAATGGACAGCCGTCGCAGCGCATATAGCCAATCCATTTTTAGATGCATGTGGCGCTGGAGATTGGTTCAGTGCCTATACCATTCATGAACTGAAAAACAAAGATGGTTTTCATACTGCAATCGAACAACCGAATCCATTGCAATCAATCTTTTCTGAAGCGCAAAAATGGTCAGCGAAGAATTGCGCCTATGAAGGTGCCCGGGGTCTGCTGTATCAAGAAAGTGATATTCAGTGGGGTTTTGATTTTTGCCAATATTGTGGGAGAAAATAAAAAGGCTTGGAATGTTTGCTCCCAAGCCTATATGGTATTATCTGCGATTGCACTTATTGGTATATTTTCGAACTGGTTGAAACGATATCACCACTGGAGTTTAATCCGTTTGATACAGCAAAGAATGCGCCCCCGTCACCATTGGGGCCTGCCTGGCTCGGGTTTTTCAAAGCCCTAAGGCCTATCGACCAATTGGTCCAGGGCCAATCTGTATCCCCATCGGGACCGGAAGCAATCATAACATAGGTGGTTCCCGCATTGCGGTATTCACGTAAGCGCGCTGCTTGTTCCGAAGAATCGGGCGCCATACCATTTCGCAAACCAGCCCCATATTCACAAAAATGCCGGTTTGGAGCGATATTCTTGTTGGCCCATACATCTCGGCAGGCATCGATGCTGGAAAGATAAGATACCGGCGTGGTCAGAGCAACATAGCTTTCACCGTGTTGTATTTCGTTTCCTTGATCGTAAGGAGCATTCCCACGGTCTACTGTATAGGTACCGATGGCGGTTTGTATGCTTTTCAAATCTGCATAAGAACGGGCTAATTTGGCGCGTGCTTGAGCGTTGAGAAAATTTGGGACTGCAATCGCTGCAAGTATCCCGATAATAGCAACCACAATTAGTAATTCTATTAGTGTAAAACCATTTTTCATTACCAACCTCCAAGAGAAGAATAAAAGAGATAATCATCAACAATCAATTTTGTCTAGAGAACACTTCTTTCAATAAAGTTTAGCCAAACATATTTGAAATTGGGAGGGCGAATCTCCTGATGAGCCGGTTTCACCCACTACCTTCGATTCACCAACCGAGGCTCGGCGGGAGCCTCGCCCTCCCGCTCAAGTTAATTACAATGGATTAGGAGGGAGGAAACAAACTATCCCTGCCTTCCTTTTATTCTGAAAGACAATCTTTCAAAATTCACGCGTAAGAATCTATTGAAATACTTACATTTTAACCACCAACATTTTGTTTTCCGTCATTTCTTGTATGGCATAGCGTACCCCCTCGCGGCCTAGCCCTGAATCTTTGATACCGCCGTAAGGGAAATTATCGGTGCGGAAATTGGGGAAATCATTCACAATTACCCCTCCCACCTCTAGCGTGTGAAACGCTTGATCGATCAATCGAATATCATGCGTAAATACAGAAGTCTGCAGGCCGTAACGTGTGTCGTTTGCCATTTGGATCGCTTCATCAAATGAATTGTATTTGTTGATCAGAGCCACCGGCCCGAAAATTTCTTCACAACTGGCTTTGCAATGATTTGGAACATCACCCAGCACATAGGGAGTGAGAATGGTTTCTTGTTGATCCCCTTTGAGCAATACCTTTGCCCCTTGTTCTATGGCTTCATTGACCCATTCTATCACGCGCTCTAAAGATTGACGGTCAATCATCGGACCGACAATCACACCTTCGTCTTTGGGATCGCCGATGGGAAGATTTTTTGTTTCATTCAGAAACTTTTCCGTAAATTCTTCAGCAATTTCGTTTTGAACGTAGATGCGTTGCGAGCCAATGCACACCTGGCCGGATTGAAAGAAAGAACCAAGCGCCAAACGTTTGGCGGCATGATCAATATCCGCATCTGAGTGCACAATGGCGGCGGCATTGCCGCCCAGTTCAAGCAGCACCCGCTTTTTGCCTGCAATGTTTTTGAGATGCCACCCCACCTTGGCGCTGCCGGTGAACGAAAGCAACTTGATTCGTTCATCAATAATTAAACTTTCGGCGACATCGGGCTGGCAGTGCACCACATTGAGCGCTCCATTCGGAACTCCCGCTTCTTTGGCCAAGTGGGCCCAACGCAACACTACAGTAGGAGACTGCATGGCTGGTTTGAGCACAACCGGATTGCCCACTGCTAGAGCCGGCCCCACTTTATGAGCCGCTAGATTGATGGGAAAGTTGAATGGGGCGATGGCGGCAATGGGCCCGATAGGAAAGCGGGCATACAGGGCGCGATGATTTTTGTTTTTCGCTGACAGGTCGACTGGAACCACTTCGCCGATATCGCGCAGCGCTTCTTCGGCGCTGAGCCGCAGCGTGATCAATACCCGGTTCATTTCAAGTTTGCAGGCATCGATGGCTTTGCCGCTTTCGAGCATCATCCATTCACAAAGTTCATCGAAATGCTCGCGTATTTTCCAAACAAACGCATACAGCATATCGGCCCGCTCACCACGGGTCATTTGGTTGAGTTTTGGATACGCAGCCTGTGCGGCTTCTATGGCTTCGTTGATATCCTCTTTACTTGCCAGCCCCGCTTTCGCAAAGGGCTCTTCGGTATAGGGGTTCAATATGGTGTCATACTCATTGGCGTCAATGGAATTTCCATTAATCCATAGTCCTATTTTCATCATTGCAGGTCTCCTTCCGGAAAGACTCGTTACAAAATTTCCATGATCAAAAGTGCTCAAAGCTCTCAGGTTTTTTGATAAGAGTGGATATGATGTAGTTCCTGCAGGTTGGCGTGTTTGTTTACACTTGGCCGCCTGTTGAAATACAATTCTCTTGATTTCAGAGTTCCACCTTTTTTCGCGTGGGTCAAGTTGAAATCAATTTGGGATTTTGGAGGAATTACTGTGGCAGCAACCATGAAAGAAATTGAAGAGGAAATGGAAGAGATCCAGATGCTGATGAAGATCTGGAACAAATTCTATCGCATCCTCACCAAGACCTTTTACGAATCAGATGCGGATATCAAATCGCTTGATCCAGAATTTCAGCAGATCAAGCAAGTGGTGGCTGAACACCATTCACACTTTATGAAGGTGATTAAAAAAGATTTCCATATCGGCCAGTCGATCATGAATACGGTCAAGCGCACCATCGATCTCGAAGGCTTTCACAACCTCAGCTCGCTGGAAATGAACAAAACCTTGATCGAGTGGCACGACGCTAATATTTTATTAAACGAAACCCTGGGATCGCTCGAATGCCAGCGTGATAAAATCATGCGGGGCCGAAAAGATAAAATTCCCAAATCTTCGGGAAAAGATAAAGCCAAAGACTTTTTCAAAAGCGGCACGTTCAAGATGATAATCAATTTGGTGATTATTATTGCAGTACTTGTGGTTTTGGTTGTCTTTTGGGAACCGATTTCAGAATCGTCTTTTTACAAAAATTACCTGGCATGGATGATCGATCCAATCTTGGAGAATTTGGGTCTCATTTCTCCAGAAACCGCAGAAGAAGGCGCGAATGGCGGTGGATAATCACCCATTCGGTTGAATAAAACGTTACAATAAAAGGTGGGTGAAGAAATGCCCACCTTTTTCTTTGCATACACGTTCGGTTTAGCAATATCAATCCGTTACAAGTAGGATGGGTCATTCGCCGCGGCGAATTTGACCCATCAATAGATATCTTAGAAGCTACCCATTCATTCTTATATTTGAATGTCGTTCGTCTTGTTAGGGACAGAATGAAAATAGTCTAGCCTTTCAAGGCTGGAAAAAGGTTCAAATAAAAAAAACCATTATGAGTGACCGTATTTTATTGGTAGAAGACGATGAACGTTACGCCAAACGGTTGAGCAAAAATCTTTCGCTTGCCGGGTATGGGGTGGATTATGCCACCTCGGGCAATGAAGCGCTTGAACGATTGCAACATGAACCATACGACTTGCTTCTGTCGGATATCAAAATGCCGGGCATGAGCGGGTTAGAGATGGTGAAGCAGTTTAAAAGTTCGAATGCGGAAGACGGACTCCCTCTACCGGTAATATTTTTAACTTCGGTTGAATCCGTACAAGTCGCGGTCGACGCCATGAAAGAAGGCGCGGCCGATTACATTACCAAAGATGCCGACCGTGATGAAATTTTGCTGCGCATCCAAAAAGTTCTGAATTCCGCCCGCCTGCAGGCGGAAAACCGCGACCTGCGCAAACATTTGCAGGAAGCGCCCGAATTCGAAAACTTCGTTATCGCAAGCCAGCCCATGAAATCTCTGTTGGCTGAGATTGATGAGATCGCCGACACCGGCGCGGGTGTGTTGATTGTTGGCGAAACCGGGGTGGGCAAAGAACTAATCGCGCGGCACATCCACAAGCGCAGCCCGCGGGCGGATAAACCTTTCATCGATGTCAATTGCGCTGCCATCCCCAGCGACAACCTGTTTCAATCTGAAGTTTTTGGCCATGAAAAGGGGGCTTTTACCGGGGCGGAGAGCCGCAAAAGGGGCAAACTCGAAATTGCTGACGGCGGATTTTTGTTTCTCGATGAAATCGGCGATATGCCCTTGGAAAGCCAGAGCAAAATCTTGCGTGCGCTCGAAACCCAGTCGTTTGAGCGGTTAGGCGGCAATCAGAAAATCCAAGTAGATATCGCAGTCATTGCCGCCACCAATAAGGACCTGCATGAAGAGGTCGAACAGGGCCGCTTTCGGCAGGATTTACTTTATCGGCTGGATATTCTGCGCCTGCGCATTCCCCCTCTGCGTGAACGCACAGAAGATATTATCCCCTTGGTGAAATTTTATTTTCAAGAATACGCCAAAAAATACCGCGCTCAGGTACCGGAGATCACACCAGAAGCCAAACAAATTCTCGAATCCTACAACTGGCCGGGAAACATTCGCGAACTGAAAAATTTGGTGGAACGCATCGCCATTCGCAACCGCAACTGTACGGAACTTAAACCGGAAATGCTGCATCGCGAAGGCTTGGGAGAAGAGCATGATAGCATACAATCTACTACAGCAACGTTGTTTGGCGATAGGGATGAGTTCCCTTCTTTGGAAGAAATTGAAAAACAAGCCATTGTCGCGGCTTTAGAGAAAACCGGCTGGGTGCAAAGCGAAGCGGCCAAACTGCTGGAAATCTCACCCGACCGCATGCACTCCCGCATCAAAAAATTCGGCCTCTCCCACCCCAGCTGGCGTACGCACAAGTGACCGTACAAAAGAAAATGGCAGCCATAAAGACTGCCATTTGAATCTTTCCATAAATAGTTGTTGATTTCTTACGAAACCGTTTTGGCTCCCGCTTCAGCCACAGTATGATCGTTTTCCACCGTGTCGCCTGAAACACCGATCGCACCAATGACTTCACCGGATTTGTTTTGAATAGGTACACCGCCGGGAAAGGTGATCAACCCATCGTTGGAATGTTCGATTCCATATAAGGCGCCCCCGGGTTGTGAGAGTTTGCCAATTTCTCCAGTGGGCATGTCAAAAAAACGGGCGGTTTTGGCTTTTTTAATGGCGATATCGATCGACCCCAACCAGGCGTCATCCATACGGGCGAAGGCTTTCAAATTCGCTCCCGCGTCAACAATGGCAATATCCATCTTCACACCCAGTTCCTTCGACTTTTCAATAGCAGCCGTCACCGCCCCCCGCGCTTGTTCCAGTGTAATGTCGCTCATAAATCGTTTCTCCTTAATGAATTTAAATTGGTTTCTGAATGTTTTTTATAGTATCATAGAATTCTAATTTATCTATGAAAAGCATCTTATTGGAAAACAAATTTAATTTTGGATTTTCAAGAAAGGAAACTTCTTTGTGAATAAGAAGATATTTACTATCCATGCAATCAGGCACTTAAAGATTGGTATTACCATGTGGAATAACTTACGAAAGCTGTGCGGGTTGGGAAAAAGATTTTTGCTATTGCCAGTTCCGCTCACGTGGTTATGCAGGAGCCTGCGTTGCGTTCTCTTTTGAAATAGTCGGGTGGCAAGGGCAAGCGTTGTTTGTCTGCCCTTGCTGCTTTCAGCCATTCCAATAATCCCACCATCGATCCACTCGAAAAATACGTTCATCATCATATTCATAATTTAAGAAACTTGAAAATAGCCAGCCATCAGGGCTATCTACCAAGCCTCGATTTACAGGATTCATATGGCAATAATTCAACTTTTCCAATAATTTCTTTTTAGTAAAAATATTAAAGTCATAGAAACGGAGTTGCCATAATTTTGTCTCAAATTTACCTCTATGACGTAACGCTGTAAGCAGTTGAGTGGAAGAATACCACTTTAAACACTGAACAGCTTTAGATATTGTTTTGCATTGATTTGGCGCTATTAAAAAATAAGCATGTTCGGGCATTAACACATAACCCAAAAGAAGAAAGCCTTTTTTGTTCCTAACTTTATCAATTGATTCCATCATAATTTTCCTAGTCCATGACTTGCAAAAGAATGTTTGTAATCGTAACAAGATGTAGTCACAAAATGAATATTCCCTGGTTCGTTAATTCGAACAGGATTTCTTGAATTCCTAAATTTATCGTCAATCTTTGAAGAATCAAATTTTCGGTTTTGTATCCTAGAAATTACTTTAACGAGCAAGGGCAGACAGACAACGCTTGCCCTTGCCACCCAACTCCAACTCCAACTCCAACTTTAATTCATTCATGGCTGCATATACTACATTTTCAAATGAGTGGCTAGGTTGTTAGACGGGCTTCACTTCGGCTCCTGCTGCGTCAAACAATGAATTGCCCCAAAGCCCCATACCAAATCAATAGCGTGAATCCCAACCACCTCGCGTTTGGGGATAAGTTCGGCCAGCAGCCCAAGGGCATGGCGGTCATTGGGATCATTAAAGGTGGGCACAAGAACGGATCGATTGGTAATGTAGAAATTGGCATAACTGGCGGGAAGGCGCATCCCGTCAAAAATCACTGGTTGTGGCATGGGTAATGGAACGGCCTCCAACATTTCTCCATTGCATAGGCGAACGTTTTGCAAACGCTCTGCATTTTCTGCCAAGGCGTGGTAATTCTCATCTTTCGTATGGCTTTCTTGGCAAAGCGCCACAGTATTGGAATTCACAAAACGGCAAAGATCATCCACATGCCCATGCGTATCATCACCCGCAATCCCTTTGCCCAACCAAATCACTTGCTCTGCGCCGAGATATTGTTTCAATGCCGCTTCGGTTTGTTCACGGCTTAGGCCTGGATTCCGCACCTGAGTGTTTTGATCCAGCAAACACTCTTCCGTGCTAATCACTGTACCAACGCCATTCACATCAATAGCTCCACCTTCAAGCACAAATTCCTGGCCATCAACTACCGCATCAATACAATCAAATTGGAATTGCTTCGCGACGTTAGCAGCAACCTGATTATCCAACTGCCAGTCTTTGTATTTCGCCCAAGCGTTGAATTTGAAGTTGAGAATGGCATTTTGCTTCCCGTGTTTTACAAAGATAGGTCCGTAATCACGGGTCCATGACCGGTTGGTGGGGATGTGAACGAATTCAACATTTTGTTCATTATGTTTCACACGAGAGAGAAACTTTTGGGCACGGGATTGATGTTCTCCTGAATCTACCAAGATTCGCACCGTTTCACTTTCCGCGAGATGGCGAACGATTTCAGTATATGCCCATTGAATCGGTACAAATTTCCCCGGCCAATCGCTGCGGTTATGAGGCCAGGCGATCCAACTAGCAGCATGCGGCGGCCATTCTGCAGGGAAGTGAAGAGTTGATAGTATTGGCTTCATGTATTACTAGAAAAAATCTTATGCATACATTAATCGACCTTTTGGAGATGGAATCTCTCTTCCCAATTCTTTTGCTGTTTCAATCCATTCATGTATGATAATTTCAGCATTGGCTAATGCTTCTTGGTAAGAAGAACCGTCGGCCATACAACCAGGCAATTCAGGAACTTCGGCAAGAAATGCTTGATCTTCTTCACTCCAAAAAATTATGATTTCATATTTAATCATTTTTATTCACCATTTTATATTTTAAAAGAATATTTCGTACCTGATTGACTTGATATGACAGTCTGGCAAAAAGTATTTTTTGGAGCGCAGGCGTCCTCGCCTGCATCTACATATTGCGCAGGCGTCCTCGCCTGCATCTACATATTGAGCAGGCGGGACGTCTGCGCTCCAAGATATGGTATCATGAAACGTAGATTATACTTTTTGCCGGAATGTCTGATATGCTTTAGCCAAATTTCCTTTTGGTTGTAAATTAATAATTTCTTTAACATCTTTGTGTGTAAAGATGTGGTGACTCCCTTTTATACGTTCATTGAAAGAAAAAGAGTGTAGTATCTTTCTTAATCCATCGAAGGGTATATTTTAATTCGCTTACGAATGAGGATACTTGAAAGAAATAGAAAGAGATACTTACCCATCTAAATACCGTTTCGTTATCTGACCGTAAGCATCAATACGCCGGTCTCTCAAAAATGGCCAATTGCGGCGGACGGATTCAATTCTATTTATATCCATCTCCGACAGCAAAATTTCTTCCTCACTGCCCGCTTGCGCGACAATGTTCCCGAATGGATCGCTAAGAAAAGATTGTCCCCAAAACTCGATGCCCGGCTCGCCTTTGGTTTGAATCTCATGCCCCACCCGGTTCACTGCCGCGACATATACCCCATTAGCGATAGCGTGGCTGCGTTGGATGGTAATCCATGCGCTTTTCTGCGACTCACCAAATTCATCTTTTTCATGCGGATGCCATCCAATGGCGGTGGGGTAAAACAAGATCGGCGCGCCTTGCAATGCCACCAGCCGGGCCGCCTCTGGATACCATTGATCCCAACACACCAATGCGCCGATTTTGCCGCAAGAGGTGTTCATCACT
>CAZEZQ010000120.1:0-10314 GCA_964516245.1 uncultured bacterium
ATTTACGTAAATAGTATGCATAACCAATTCAAATCTCAGCACTTACAAAAGTGTTTCATAAGAGCATAATACTCTTTGGAACATCAGAAATGAGAATAAATTGAACACAAAAATGGTTCGCAATATTGGCGAGTCAGAAATCAAACCAGTGATGGTGGAAATGGGAAATACATTTGTACAGAGATGCAAAAGGCATTTCAAAATAAGATAAGGCAGAACACGGTATTGGTCGGGCGCCCGTCCTTGCCAATTCATAATATTCAGAAAAAACTCGGTAAATTCGCTTTCCACGCGAAAATGCATTTGATACATCGCATAAGCAATAAAGAGTGAAAGGCAAACATATATGGTTGTGGGTTTAAGCCATTTGATCTGATTCATTCATAAAGCCATTTCATTTTTTCTCTAAAGTATGCAGAAAAGCATGAGAATTTCAAATCTGTACAATTCAAGTGGGTTCAAGAAAATCTTGAATTCGTGTTTGATATGTACTAGTTTTGGTAGCAGTGTGAGTATCGCAAACTGTGGAATTGGTGGTACAAGAATTTTCATTAAAATGAGACCAGCAATGGCGATTCGGCAAAAAATCTTTTTTGGAGCGCAGGCGTCCTCGCCTGCTATGATATACAGTGCAAATTGGATGTCTTCGTTGCTATATATTGTGTGGTTGTTATCTTGATCAGACTTTTTGCCGAATCTTCAACAATGGAAATATGAGGAGATGAATACATGGCAGGGCAGGAAAAAATCAGCATCAAAGCGGTGATTTTCGGTGCGGGTATCGATATTGCGTTGACTTTTATCAGTGGAATAATTTTGGCTGTTGTAATTATTGCGGCAATGTCAATTAAAGGAGTGCCATTGGATCAATTCGAAAGTGAGATAGAACAGCCTGTATTTATGATTTTAGGTATGTTTATCGGCATGGTATGTACATTTATGGGGGCATTGGCAGCCGGTTTTATAGCCAAACGCGCCCAAGTGGTGCACGGTTTATTGGTAGGATTGATCGCAATACTGATAGGATTGTTAACGGCATTTACCAGTCCATTTTGGTATAACGTGGTTGCGTTTATCCTTGTTCTTCCTGTTGCAGCCTTAGGCGGATGGGTATCGAAATTGTTTCAGAATGATAAAGACAAGCAAAACAAAACAGAAGAGCATACTGAATACACCGATTCTCCCTATCATTCATAAATAATTTCCGTGAAATTAGACCGATCAGATTATCTAACCAACTCACAAATAAATGAGTCAAGTATAAATTACGTTACGCTTTAACTTATCTTGGCGTTCCAGAACATCGATCGTATCGTTTTACGTTTATCTGATTTCGAAAACATCTGATATAATTGTATGTATCTGACGATTCGGCAAAAAGTCTTTTTTGGAGCGCAGGCGTCCTCGCCTGCAACAATATACAGTGCAAATTGGATGTCTGCGTTGCTATATATTGTGTGATTGTTTTCTGGATCAGACTTTTTGACGAATCTTCGTATCTTAATAATAGGAAATTGTTTGGCATGCAAGAAATTCAACCGAAAAATGGTGTACCCATACAACTGTACCTTGATGATTTAGAAGAGGGAGCGTTGGATCAGGCGAAAAATTGCTCCAAGATCCCTTATGCTTTTCATCATCTTGCCATCATGCCGGATGCCCACTATGGGTTTGCCATGCCGGTTGGTGGTGTGATGGCGCTGAAAAATGCGGTGATGCCAAATGCGGTGGGAGTGGATATCGGCTGTGGTATGGTGGCGGCGCGCACCAATCTGCATCATGAAACCGCTGTTTCAGAACTACAGAACATCGCCGATGAAGTAATGCGCCGCATCCCACTGGGTTTTGAACATCACAAGCAGCCCCAGAAAGGCGAAGTGATCGAGCGTGTCAATGTGAAAGGCAAAAAGAAAAGCCAGTTGCGCTCATCCATGCCGGTGGTGGCCGAACATTTGGAGAGTATCCCCTATCAATTGGGCACGCTGGGCGGCGGCAATCATTTTATTGAACTGCAAGCCGATCAAGAGGGGGCTTTATGGGTCATGCTGCATTCGGGTTCGCGCAACATCGGGCTGCAGATTGCTAAAGCGTATCACAATATCGCCAAACAATATGGGTTTCACAAAGAGGTAGGGTTATCCAACGATTATGCGTTTTTGCCGTTGGATGTGCATGAAGCGCAGTTGTATCTCGATCAGATGCAATGGGCGATGGATTTCGCCATGCAAAACCGGCTGCACATGTTGGACCGGGTATTTGATAGGATTGCGGATGTATTGCATGAAGAGGTGCAGCGAACCTTTGAAGTGCGCACCCATCACAATTACGCCTCATTAGAAGAGCATTTTGGTGAGAAAGTGTGGGTTCATCGCAAGGGCGCAGTACGGGCGGCCAAGGATGAGTATGTTACCATCCCTGGATCGATGGGGACATGCAGTTATATCGGCAAAGGCAAAGGATACGATCAATCGTTTCAGTCATGCTCGCACGGCGCGGGCCGGGTGAAAGGACGCAAGCAGGCCAAAAAAGAAATTTCGATGGATGAGTTCAAGCGCCAATTGGGACCGGTGGTGATTGCCACCCCGAAATTGGGAAGCGTGATCGATGAAGCCCCGGCAGCGTATAAAAATATCGAAGATGTGATGAATCTACAAACTCATATGGTGGAACGTGTATTTCAATTGCGTCCATTGGCAGTGGTAAAAGGATGAAATTTTAACGTTGCAAATTTGAATTCTCGGCTGCAATATTTTTCGTTGTATATTGTTCGTGATGATGGGGGAAACAAAATATCTTAGTCATAAAAGGTGGGGTTGTTGATGTATGTCCCTATTGGGACGAATTATGTAATTCTAATGTTGATGGGTCAGGCGGCTTGACCCATCCTACGGGTTGGAAAGTCATCTTAGGCTTGGTTGAGGGAATGTATTTCTATGCCAGAATTTGACGGTTATTTTTGTTTATTATTGCATGCCCATTTGCCTTTTGTTCGCCATCCTGAAGATGACGACTTTTTGGAAGAAGACTGGCTCTATGAAGCCATACGTGAAACCTACCTGCCTTTGCTTGATTCAATGGAGCGTCTGCATGCAGAGAGGACGCCCTTTCGTATTACCATGTCAATTTCTCCTACCTTGGCAGAGATGTTAAGCGATCCACTATTGCAAAAGCGTTTTGACAAACGATTGAATAAATTGCATGAATTGGCGCAGAAAGAAGTGCGCCGTACCAACAAAAAACCTAACAAAGCGTTTCATGAAAGCGCTTTACTCTACCACGAACTCATTGAACGGTGTATTCACCGGTTTCGTGATTCGTATGATCGAAATTTATTGAATGGGTTTCGGCGCTTTCAGATCTTGGGAAATTTGGAGATCATCTGCTGCGCGGCCACACACGGTTTTTTGCCTTTGATGGCAACCGAAAACGCAATGCGGGCGCAGATTGAAATTGGTAAATGCAATTACGTGAAACATTTCGGCTGTTCTCCCAAGGGCATTTGGCTGCCTGAATGCGGGTATGATGCCCGGTTGGAATCCATGTTGGAAGACGCCGGATTAAAATATTTTTTTCTGGATACACACGGTTTATTGGCCGGGGATCCCGAACCGAAGTACGGGTCGTACGCTCCAGTGGAAACCCCAAGCGGATTGATTGCGTTTGCGCGGGACGTGGAAGCCTCCCGCCAAGTGTGGAGCCGCGAGATTGGCTATCCCGGTGATTTCGAGTATCGCGAGTTTTACCGCGATTTGGGTTATGACGCGTTTTATGACTATATCGAGCCCTATTTGCATCACGATGGAGTGCGGAGAGCCGTTGGGTTTAAGTATCATCGCATTACCGGCGACCAGATCGATTTAAAGAAGAAAGAGCCCTACCGGCCGGCTTTGGCACGTCAGCGAACCGATGAGCACACCGCGCACTTTTTAATGAAC
Source organism: uncultured bacterium (assembly GCA_964516245.1). Classification (GTDB taxonomy): domain Bacteria; phylum Hinthialibacterota; class Hinthialibacteria; order Hinthialibacterales; family Hinthialibacteraceae; genus CAZEZQ01. Next base: position 3,936 of record CAZEZQ010000120.1, read on the forward strand.
CGCTGCCGCCAGATGCAAGAAGCCGCGGCCATGATGGATAAGCCCCCCCTAGTGATGGCTCCGTTTGATGCCGAACTGTTCGGCCATTGGTGGTTTGAAGGCATTTATTTTGTAGAATCACTCTTTCGCCATTTAGCACAGAATCCAGGTGTTGTACCGATCACCCCTAGCGAATATTTGCAAACCCACCCCCAGCATCAGCAAGTGCAGCCGGTGGCATCGTCTTGGGGGCATAAGGGGCATTATGAAGTGTGGTTGAATCCCAGCAACGATTGGGTCTACCGCCACCTGCATCATGCCGAACAACGCCTTAAATCTCTTGCGGTGGATTATGCCAATGCGAATGGACTCATAAAACGAGCAATCAATCAAATGGCGAGAGAACTGCTCTTGGCTCAAAGCAGCGACTGGGCCTTCATCATGACCAGCAACACCGCCGTCCCCTACGCCCGCCGCCGCACCCGCGACCACATTCATCGCTTCCTCGAACTCGACAAACAAGTGCAAAGCGGCGAGATCAACGAAACCTATCTGAAAGACCTCGAATGGCGGGATACGATCTTTCAAGAGATTGATTATCGGGTGTATGGTTCCCGCAAAAAATAGACCTTGTCTTCTTGCTGTCTTAATGTATTGTAAAGATATTGTTACAACTATCTTTGTAAAAGGCATCCAATGGATATATCACATCCGCACGATTCTTTCTTTCACTACCTTGTATCCAACGTGGATCGCGCCATCGATTTGGTTCGGCAATTTATCCCATCACCGCTTGCCGATCAGTTACATTTCAATACGATGAAACCTCAGCCTGATTCATTTGTGGATTCTCAGTTGAAAAATCGTTATTCAGATGCATTGTTCGAAGTTCAGACGGTTGCAGGTACTCAGGCGTATGCGTGTTTATTAATAGACCACAAAAGTGCACCCGACCCGAAAGTGATTTTCCAGCTTCAACGCTATATGAATCTTTTCTGGGAACGATTTATTTCCAATCATCCTAATTCATTTCTTCCACCAATAATTGGTATTGTAATCTATCATGGAATGAATGCTTGGAATTATGAAACCGATTTGAAAAAACGGTTCGATTGTCATGAAGAGTTCTTCCCATATATTCCGCATTTTCGTTATATTCTTATCGACTTATCCACAATATCGAATGATCGGCTGCATGGCAAAGCCGATCTAAGAGCAGCACTGTTGTTGATGAAATATATTTTTCATCCCAATCTGCGAGACTATGTCCCGATGATTTTAAGGGTACTCAAAGAGGGGCGCGATCAACCTGATTTTCTAGCATTTTTTGAAGCCTTTCTGCTATACTTGTTTAATAGCCTCTCTGAAAAACACCATAAAGAAGTTGAAAAAACCGTTCGTGCTGAATTACCAATAGAAGGAGGTCAAGTGATGATAACGGTTGCGGATAAATGGAAACAAGAAGGGCGTGAGGAAGGGCGTAAAGAAGAGCGGAAAAGATTTATTAAGGGCATACAAAAGCTGGTAAAATCTAAATTCCCTGATCTCCCTCAAAAAGTTCAAGAGAGAATCTCATCTGTTCAAGATCCTGCAATTTTGGAAGCGCTCATGGATTTAGCCATTGAGTCGCAATCAACCACTCATTTCCAACAACAGATGGATTCTATCATTTCCCAATAAAATGGTTTATTGATAACTTGTTGTATTACGCAATCTATAGATAATGTATGTTTGTTGAACCATTCTTTTTGTGGACAGGCTGAAGCCCTCCCTACTTGTTGAAAGTGTTGTTCCATGAACCAATCCAATTCGCTCCTTCGAATGCAAGACATTCACAAAACTTACCCCGGTGTTCAGGCGCTTAAAGGTGTAGGCCTGGATGTGCGGCTGGGTGAAGTGCATGCGCTTGTTGGTGAGAATGGGGCGGGGAAGTCGACACTGATGAAGATACTGGCGGGGGCTGAGCCAAAAGACTCAGGGCAAATCTTCATAAATGATGAGCCGGTTGAGATTGATAACCCCCAACAGGCGCAGAATTTGGGAATATCCATTATTTATCAGGAATTCAACCTGATCCCCCAATTGGGTGCGGCAGAGAATATTTTTCTAGGCCGAGAACCAACCTCCTGGGGATTCGTGAAATTCGGTGAAGAAAAACGAGAAGCCAATAAGATACTGCAGCAGTTAGGGATTCAACTGGATTTAGACATACCGGTCGAGCAGCTATCGGTGGCGCAGCAACAAATGGTCGAAATCGCCAAGGCGCTTTCGGTGGATGCCAAAATCATTGCCATGGATGAACCCTCGGCCACCTTAACACAACATGAATTGAAGAACTTGTTCGATTTGATCCGAACTTTAAGAAATAGGGGGATTGGCATTATTTATATTTCTCATAGGCTGGAAGAAATCTTCGAAGTCTGCGACCGCTTGACTGTGCTGCGCGATGGAGAATGGATTGCCACCAAAAGCATCAATGAGGTAAACCGCGAAGGCATCATTGAAATGATGGTGGGGCGCAAGATCACCGATGAGTTCCCCAAAGAGGTGTTTGAACCGGGTGAAGAGATCATTAAAGTGGATGGATTAAGCCGGGGCTTTGTGCAAAATGTCTCATTCACGGTTCGCCAGGGTGAGATTGTAGCAATGACTGGATTGGTGGGGGCGGGCCGCACTGAGACCGCGCGCATGATCTTTGGGGCGGATCAGCCGGAAAAAGGGACGTTAACTTTTGATAGTAAAACGGTGAAAATGAAATCCCCCCGGCAAGCGATCAATTTGGGTATTTGCCTTCTGACTGAAGACCGAAAAAACCAGGGATTGATTTTGGGCATGAAAATTCGTGAGAATGTCACTCTACCCACCTTGCGGGAGTTTTGCCGCTACATGTTCGTGCAATGGGGGAAAGAAAAAAGAACCACTGAAAAATCGATGAATGAATTAACCATCAAAGAGCCCTCGACTGAAACCACCGCACGCAATCTCTCTGGCGGCAATCAGCAGAAGGTAGTTCTAGCCAAATGGCTGTTGGCGAATTCAAAGCTCTTTATCTTTGATGAACCCACCCGGGGCATCGATGTAGGGGCCAAACGGGAAATCTATCTTTTGATGAACGAACTACTTCGGCGCGGGGCGGGCATTTTAATGATCTCCTCAGAATTGCCCGAAGTTCTTGGCATGGCAGACCGTATCTTGGTAATGAGCCAGGGCCGTTTGGCAGGTGAACTCTCACGCGGAGATGCCACGCAAGAAAAAATAATGGATTATGCCACTCAAAGCATTACCAATCACACCAACGCCGCTTAAGTTGAATCCAACCCAATAGCTCTTTATAGTATTCATAACCTATATTTGCGCATTTTGATTAAATTGCGCTTTTATACTCAATTGTGAGCTATTTCATAACGTTCGCTTTGATTGAGTGGGCTTGAACTCGCACCTTATGACTATTGCATTGAAGCCGTTTATCCCTTGGGGAACCACTTCAGTAATGACGATTCGGCAAAAAGTCTTTTTTGGAGCGCAGGTCATAGACGCGCCTTGGTGGGCGTCCTCGCCTGCAACAACATACAGTGCAGGTTGGATGGCCGCGTTAATATATATTGTGTAGTCGTTTTCTATATCGGACTTTTTGCCGGTTCTTCAGTCATTCTACCTTTCAAGGTAGGGCAAAATGATGATAGAACAATGAAACTTAATCGAATATAACGGAGAGTGAACTATGTCTTTGTCTTATGAGCAAATTCGCCCGACAGTTGAACGCATCACACGAGAAACGCCGATTGTGGATATGCATACTCATTTGTATCCACCCACATTTAAGGATCTGTTGTTGTGGGGGATCGATGAGCTGTTGACCTATCATTACTTGATTGCCGAAGTGTTTCGCGCCGCGCCGCTGCCATACGAAAAATTTTGGCAGTTTACCAAAGCCGAACAAGCAGATTACATTTGGAAGCATCTATTCGTCGAACGGTCTCCTATATCAGAAGCGCAGCGGGGGGTATTAACCTGCCTAAAAGCGCTGGGCATCGATGTTACGACCAAAGAGCTGGACCCCATTCGAGCCGAATTCAGCAAAATGAACGCGCCCGAATACATCAACACCGTGTTGGATATCTCCAATGTCAAGCATGCAGTCATGACCAACGACCCTTTTGATCCAGTCGAGCGTGAATGCTGGGAAAACAACGAACCCTTACACCCGCGTTTGCATGCCGCACTTCGGATCGATCCGGTGCTCTCCAACTGGGATACCGCCAGCTCGCTTTTGAACGAACAGGGGTATAACATGGGGCCGACTTTGACCGATTCGGGATTAAACCAGGTTCGAAAGTTTTTGGAAAATTGGGCGGACCGAATGCAACCCCGTTATATGGCGGTTTCGCTGACACCTGATTTTCTCTATCCAGACGATTCACACCGTACCAAGATATTGGATCACTGCATCCTGCCTATGTCGCGTGAACGCAAACTTCCATTCGCCTTGATGATAGGTGTCAAAAGGCAGGTGAATCCCAATTTGAAATTGGCGGGGGACGCGGGAGGCAAAGCCGATCTTAGTTCGATTGAAAACCTATGCGCCGATCATCCCGACAATAAATTCCTGACCACGCTGCTCAGCCGGGAAAATCAACATGAATTGTGTGTCATGGCGCGCAAGTTCCCCAATTTAATGGTATTCGGTTGCTGGTGGTTCTTGAACAACCCTTATTTGATCGAAGAAATGACCCGCATGCGCTGTGAATTGTTGGGCTCAACATTTGTGCCGCAGCATTCGGATGCACGGGTGCTGGACCAGTTGATTTACAAATGGTCCCATTCGCGCAAAATCATCGGCAATGTGCTGGCCGACAAGTATGAAGATTTGGCGGCGACAGGCTGGCTGGTAAAAGAAGATGAGATTCAGAGCGATGTGAAACGTCTTTTTGAAACCAATTTTGAGGAATTCGTATCGAGTTGATATCTTCGAAAACGTTTATATCAATATCATTTAGTTAAGGGGTGAAAAACTTCTGGGTAGCACTGGTTTTTTCAACCAGTGCTGATCCATCCAAAATTTATACAAGTTTTAGGCACAGATTAGGAAACCTGTTCCACCCATTTCTTGCCATATTCCTTAACTTAATGGCATTGATGTTTGAATTGGTAAAAGATAAGCAAATGCTGATATTTGTATTCATTTTTCGAATATTTTGTTTATAATGGTTCTAAATAATTTATCAAAGGAGTCATTACATGAAACGCGGTTTCACCTTGATCGAGCTTCTTATTGTTGTAGCCATTATTGGAATTTTGGCTGCGATAGCCGTACCAAACTTTTTGAATGCCCAGCTGCGGGCGAAAATTGCCCGCAGCAAATCTGACCTCAAGGCGATTAGCATGGGCATGGAGCAATATTTTCTGGATAACAATGATTATCCCCCAACGCATCATATTTGGAGTATTACGTCTCCGGTTGCCTATTTGAGCGCTATCCCGCAAGATACGTTTCCACCTAGTTACGACAACACAAGCGGTCAGCCGGAAGGTTTTACAGAGTGGACTTGGTGGCGTTATATTCGTGCCCCACTGAATAAAGAAGGACGGCGAGGGACAGCGCATTGCGGTGATTATTGGGCGTATTTTGAACCCTACGCATTGCGAAGCGAAGCGATGAGTTTATCCAGTTCACAAAGTTGTCCTACTATCTGGTATGTTAAATCATTCGGCCCCAATGTGAATCAAGGCGGGCTTTGCGGCGGCAGCGTGGGCAATGGAGATGACTGCACTTTTCGTTTTGACCCCTCCAACGGTTTGAACAGCATTGGCGATATCGCCGTGTTTGGACCCGGTGGAATGGTTGAATAAAAGTATTTCAAGGATGAATAAAAAAACACCCGCCTTGGCGGGTGTTTTTTTATTCTGATAGCATCTCTTTCAAACGCATTTCAGTCTCTTCATCGACACTTCCGGCCTTTTTTTGATATACGGTATAAGCAATCCGGGCGCCCTCTTTTTCGTTTTTCTCATACAAGTGATCCGCATACCGTTTGTAACACTCGGCGTTATCAGGAGACGAGAGGATATCGATAATGAAGTTGGTTTCATCTTCTGGATTGATGGATGTGGCTTTTTCGCCGCTCATTTGATAGAGCTGCAGCAGAAACGGGTTCCAATCTTTCATTCGCAGCAATGAATAGGCAATCGCGTTTAAGATGCGCTTCATAGCCCTTTCATCTAACTTGCTGTACAGGGAAGATTTGAACTGCTGGAGCAGCTGTGGAGCGAGGGTTTCTATCGGCATCCAAAAAGGCATATCCTGAATAAAACCTTTGTGCATGGCTTGCCTTTTTTGGTCTTGTTTTTCTTCTTCACTCAAATTTTCCTCTTCGTTGGTCTCTTGGCCGGGCACGTAAAT
>CAZEZQ010000121.1:0-8492 GCA_964516245.1 uncultured bacterium
GCAGGCGAGGACGCCTGCGCTCCAAAAAAGACTTTTTGCCGAATCGTCTTAAATAGAAAATGATGCCAATGAAGGTTATGGACATAGATGTGATGGATAACGAAATCGCAAAACGCTTGCAGGCGCCTCATCTACAACTGGCCGGCCTGACTGGTTTGGTGGTGGGAATGGGCGAAAGCGGCCGTGCAGCCGTTCGGCTCTTGCTGCGTGAAAACGCGCGGGTGTGGGCATACGATCGAAATGAAGAACGAATTGAAGCCCTGCGTTCTGAATTCGAACCCCAAGGAGTGCGTTTTATTACTGGGAATTTGCAACCCCTGCAAGGGATTGATTTCTGTGTGGTGAGCCCCGGCGTTCCTCCGTTTGGCTCTTTGTTTACCTGGTTGGAGCAAACCGAAATTCCCCTGTTAGGCGAATTGGAACTGGCCAGCCGCTTTTTGGAACGTCCGGCCATTGCGGTTACTGGCACCAACGGAAAAACCACCGTGGCGCATATGGTGCATCACATCCTGCGGCAAACCGGCCATCAATCCACTTTGGCTGGCAATGTCGGTTATGCCTTGGCTGACATGATTTGTGACGGTTTGGGGCAGGGAACAGAGCCGGTTGTAGTTGAGGTGAGCAGTTTTCAATGCGAAACCATAGATCAATTCAAAGCCAATATAGCGGTGATTACCAACCTGGCTCCCGATCACTTGGATCGCTATGGGTCGGTCGAGCATTATTACGAAACCAAATTTTTTATCGCAGCCAATCAGGCGCCAAACGAGGCGCTTATCATGGGCCCCAGGGTTGAGGGCGACTGTCCGGAGTGGGTGGTGTCAAAACGAAGAGTGGTTGATTTAACCGACTTGGGGTCCGAAGGGCTCTTCGTTGAGAACGGCACACTCATCCTCCGCGAGGGTTCGGCGGAAGAGAGGCTTCCATGCCATTCTTTCGCTTCGAAGCCGTCACAGCAGGTGTTGAACGCGCTGGCCGCGGTTGCGGCCGCCTATCATTTTGGTGTTCCACTGCGTGATGCGCTTCTGGCCATTGAGTCGTTTGCCGGCTTGCCGCATCGCCTTGAGTTTGTGGGCGAAGTGGGCAAAGTACGCTGCTACAACGACTCCAAAGCCACGAATGTCCATGCGCTGGAGGCGGCGCTGCGCTCGCTTCCAGCGCCCATTCGTTTGATTGCAGGGGGACGGGCCAAGGGCGATACTCTTGAGCCCGTCACTGAGTTGATTCGCGAAAAGGTCGTTTCTGTCCATTTGATTGGAGAAGCCGCCAACCTGTTTGCCACTGCATGGGATACCGTGACCTCCGTTTTTCTCGAAACCAGTCTCGAAAATGCCGTGCAGCATGCGCTTTCATTGGCGCGTCCGGGAGAAATTCTGTTGCTTTCTCCGGCCTGTGCCAGTTGGGATATGTTCCGGAATTATGAGGAACGCGGAGATCGTTTCAAACAATCCATACAGGAGTATCTGAAATGAAACCGGCTGGATCGTTTGTGATCGGTTTGTTTTTTGCGCTAACCATTATGTTGGTGCTGCTTGGCGTCATTATGGTGCTGAGTTCCAGCCAGTTTGTGTTGGCGAAAGACCCGGAAAATAACGTCTATCAATACATGGGCCGTCAGCTGATGTGGTTTAGCATCGGCTTGGCCTGTCTTGGTTTCTTCTCGGCAGTGGATTACAACCGGTGGGAAAATTATTCACGCTTTTTAATTGTGGTCACATTGGCCTTATTGGCATTAGTGTTTTCTCCATTGGGGATAGAATGGTACGGCTCTAAACGTTGGATTGGTTATGGCGGTATAGCCGGGCAGCCTTCAGACCTGGCCAAACTGACAGTGATATTTTATCTCGCAGCGGTCTGGGCCGGCAAAGAAGACCGCCTGCAATCTTTCTGGAAAGGCGTTTTTTTTCCCATGTTGGTGGTGGGATTTGTATTGTTTTTGATTGTAATGCAGCCTGACAATGGGACCACGTTTTTTATTGGGGTAACTGCAGCGGTGATTTGGTTTGTGGCTGGAGGCCGATTGCTGCATTTGCTTCCTGCCGCCGTGGCCTTCTCTGGGGGAGTTTTCTATGCCATTTACTCCAAACCGAGTTTGTATAAACGAATTGTGGCTTTTCTGAATCCTGAAGATCACAAAAATACGAGTTATTACCAGGTCTATCAATCTTTAATGGGATTTGCCTACGGCGGCGTATGGGGAACGGGACTGGGCGAAGGCCGCCAACAACTCTTTATCCCCTTTCCTCACAATGACTTTATTTTTTCTGTGATGGGCGAAGAACTTGGTTTCATCAAATGCGCCTTGGTGGTGCTGATGTATATGCTTCTCATTCTCTTGGGATACTACACGGCGCTGAAATGCGGCAATCCATTTGGCACTTTGGTGGCCATTGGCTGCACCACCGCCATCGGTTTTCAAGCCGCGCTGAATATCGCGGTGGTTACAGGCAGCATTCCTCCAACCGGCATTTCACTGCCTTTTATTTCGTATGGTGGTTCTTCTCTTTTGATCAGCATGTCGATGATCGGCATATTAATCAGTATTGCCAAAGAAACCTTTTTGACCGAGAGCGCCCCGCGCACCAAGCGAAAACGGGCAAGGCGTTCATCATCGGCCAGGAGCGAAGCATGAAAGACCATTCTACAACCATGAACGCTCCCACTGTCGTGATTACAGGAGGCGGCACTGGGGGCCACCTGTATCCTGCGCTTGCAGTGGCTGAAGAACTGCGCCGACAGCGCCCGGGATGGAATTACCGGTTCTTTGGCCGCAATACAGAACATGAAAAAAACGAAGTGGAAAATCGGGGATTCCCCTTTGTGGGTTTCTCACTGCAAGGCTTCAAGCGCAAATTGACAGTTTCCAATCTCAAAGCGGCCTGGCTGGCAGTGCGAGGGTTTTCTTCTTGTTGGTTTCAGATGCGCCGCTTGTCCCGCGGAGTGGTTTTTGGTGTGGGTGGGTATGTCTCGGCTCCAGCCATGGTCTCTGGCAAACTGTTGGGGTGGCCGGTCACGCTTCACGAACAAAACACCATTCCAGGGTTGGTCAACCGTCTGTTGGCTCGAATGAGTGATGCGGTTTTCGTGACTTTTGAGAAAACCGAAGAATATCTCAAAGGAGTTAAGGTCATGGTATCCGGATTGCCGGTTCGTCCTGAGTTGCTGCATAACAAAAACACAAACGTACGGATACCCAATCGTCCACTTTCTATACTGGTGCTTGGTGGAAGTCAAGGCGCCAAAGCATTGGTCGAACTTGCATTGTCGGCTTTCGATCGATTGGAAAAAAATGGAGTCTCGCATCAGGCATTGGTGCAAACGGGAGAGCGAAATTATGAATGGGCCGCAACGTTGAACCGCTCTTCATCCACCACGCTGGCGCCGTTTCTCTCCAACATGGCTGAGGCCTACAACGCGGCCGATTTGGTCATCAGCCGTGCCGGTTCGGGTACCTTATCCGAAATTGCTTATTGGGGGCTGCCCAGCATTTTGGTGCCTTATCCCTATGCCAGCGAAAACCATCAGCGGGTCAATGCCGATGTATTCGCTGATGCGGGTGCGGCTGTGGTGGCCGATCAAAAAGACCTGACATCGGAACGATTGATGCAGCACATAGAAGAATTGGCTTGTGATTTTGATCGGCGCTTGGCCATGAGCCGTGCTGCCAACTCTCTGGCGCATGAAGATTCGGCCCAGCGAATTGCAGGACGGTTAATTACGATTGTGGAAGAAGGACCATGACCCACGTCGAGTCATTAGAAGGCATTCGGCGTATTCATCTCGCCGGGATTGGCGGGATTGGGATGAGCGCACTGGCGCCCATGCTGAGACAACGAGGGTATACCGTTACAGGAAGCGACAGAGAAATGAATCAAATCATCGAACGATTGCAAGAACAAGGTGTGGCCATCTCTCACGGACACAAACCTGAAAATATAGAAGGGGTGGATTTACTCGTGGTCTCCAGTGCAATCCAAGCAGACAATCCAGAACTCATCACCGCTCACGAAAAGCAAATCCCCATTTGGCATCGGGCCGAAATGCTTGGCCATTTGATGAAAGAGCAAACCGGCATCGTCATCACCGGCGCCCACGGCAAAACCACAATCAGCGCCATGCTCACCCAAGTGTTGGTGGATGTCGGCGAAGACCCCAGCGCCTTTATCGGCGGCGAGTTTTCGACCATTGGCGGGAACTCCCGTATCGGAAAAGGGGAATGGGTAATTGCCGAAGGAGACGAAAGCGATGGCTCTTTTGTCCATCTCAAACCGGTGATTGCCTTAATCAACAACATTGATGAAGACCATGTGGATTTTTATCAGAGTCTTGATGATATTTTCAAGCAGTTCCGGTTGTTTATTTCCAAAGTGCCAAAAGATGGATTCGTGGTTTATTCAGCGGATTGTGAGAAATGTAGAAACCTCACCGATGCCATAGAAGCCAATCCACTGACCTACGGTTTTTCTGAGAACGCCGATATCCAAGGGCAAAACTACCGCCGGGTGGATAGTGGATGGGCCTCTGATGTGATCGTTCGGGGCAAAAAATCGGGGACCATCACTCTACAGCATCCCGGCAAGATGAATATGCACAATGCGCTGGGGGTGGTTGCCATTTGTGATTTGATTGCCATCCCGTTTGCGTATATCGTCCGCTCCTTGTTCGATTTTCCTGGAGTCGCCCGCCGAATGGAACTGAAAGGCCGGGCAGCCGGGGTTACGGTGATCGATGATTATGCCCATCATCCAACAGAAGTCCGCGCCACCGTGCAGGCGCTTCGCGAGCGGTACGATACGCGCTTGATCGGTGTGTTTCAGCCGCATCTTTATTCACGCACCCAAAAATTCGCTGTCGAATTCGGTCCGGCCTTTCAAGGCCTGGATACTTTGATTCTGACAGACGTTTATCCTGCCCGGGAACAACCCATTCCCGGAGTGACCGGCAAAATACTGGCCGAACCGGCCGAACAGGCAGGTCTGAATGTGGTATATATCCCAGAGATGAACGAAATCCCCGAATCTCTGGCCAGTTTTGTGAAACGGGGAGATGTTGTGGTTACGATCGGTGCCGGGTCTATTGGAACTATCGGCCCCATGTTGCTGGACATTCTAAAAACCAGGGAGGTTCGCGGCGTTTCATGAAGAGCACGGCAAGCCTCTATGCGGCTTTCATCAGCTGGCTGCGGTATCTAGGCATGGTCATCCTATCGGGTGCCACCGTGGCCGGTTTCATATTGATTTTCTTCGATATCGCGCAATACCTGTTTCGTTCGTCAGATTTTACGGTGCAAGAAGTGAGTGTCGCGAACAATGAATGGCTGGACGAACAAGAAATTAAAGCACGGGCTTCAATCGCCCCTGGCAGCAATATTTGGATGATCGATTTGGATAACATACGGGCTTCACTGCTTGAAAACCCCATAATTCGGGAGGTTCTAGTGCAGCGCATCCCCCCCAGCCGCATTCATTTGGTTGTTGAAGAGCGGATTCCGGCGGTGTATGCGATGAATCTGAAGGACGGAAAATTGTATGGCATAGGAGAGGATGGAGTTCTCCTGCCGCCATTTTCGTTCTCGCTGAATTCTCAAGATCATTTGGAAAAAAATATCAAACGATTGTATGAATGCCCCATTATTTCAGGTTTGAATTCGTTTCCATTTGAGCCGGGGTATCAAATAACAGAAAAACGTTATCAGATAGCGGTGAATTTTCTCAAGCAGTTGAAAACTCATTCGCCAATATTTTATGGAGAAATCGTTGAAGTCTGCTGGCAGGACAATGGCAATTTGATTCTTCATCCACGCCGCCGCATTGGCGTAGTGGTGTTGCGTGAAGAGTTCAATGTATCAGTGGCGCAAAAACTGGCCGCATTTTGGAATGTGTTGGAAGAAAAAAATCTAAGAGCCATTTATGTGGATGCCCGCTTTCCCATGAAGGGATTTGCCGTCCGCTGGGATGAAAGCGAAGGGCAGGGTTGGAAACAGCTCTACAAAAACGGTGAGGCGGTTCTCACAAGTGCGATGCGTAAAGGATCATGAATAAGATTAGAGAGACCGATATCTTTTTGGCTATTGACGTTGGAACCACCAAAGTGTGTGCGGTGGCCGCCTATCGCAACGAAAGGCGCGTCATTGAAATTCTGGGTGTGGGCCTTCACCCCTGTTCCGGCTTATCGGCCAATGGAATTACCGATTTGGAAGATATTTCCAATGCGGTCTCTCATGCTGTCCAGAAGGCTATGAATGATATCCCGGCGGCCGGCACACCCAAAGCCATCGTTGGCATTTCAGGAACATTCATTCACAGCCAGAACAGCACCGGTTCTGTGGTCCTTTCGCGGCATGGCCGCGCTGTGACTCAAGTGGATATCGAGCAATGCATCGAAGCGGTCGTGCAGAAATCCGTCCCCAAAGATTACGAAGTGGTGCATGCCATCCCCCGTTGGTTTCGCATGGACGAAAATTCGTACATTCGTGATCCCATGGGCATGGAAGGCAGCGTGCTCGAAATCGATGCCCATCTTATTGTGGGGCGTCAAAGCATTTTGAAAAACCTTCGGCGCTGCATCACCAAAACCGGCATACCCGTGGAGGGATTCGCCTGCCAGGCCATCGCCTGCAGCGAATCGGTTTTAACCGATGAAGAAAAAAACACCGGCATCGCCTTGGTCGACATCGGAGGAGAAACGACTTCTGTACTGGTTTATTTTGAAGGCAGCATTTACCACAGTGAAATTATTGGGATTGGTGGAGATGACATTACCCGAGACATCAACCACTACTTCCAAACGCCCTACGACAACGCCGAAACCATGAAGAAATACAACGGTTCGGTGTTGGTCGAAACGATCGATCCCGAAGAAACCCTCGAAGTGGTTCGCTTCAAAAATCGGCGCACCATCGTGGTGCGGCGGCTGCGCCTTTGCGAGGTGATCGAGGCCCGTGTCGAGCAGATTTTAGAAGAAGTGCTGCGCTCGCTTCGGTCACAAAATCTATTGGGATTGATATATGGTGGAGTGGTGTTGACTGGTGGAACGTCACTCTTGGAAGGCATTCGTGAAAAAACTCAACTCGTGATACAGCGTGATACGCACTTGGGCTATCCCAATGGCGTGGTGGGCTTCGAAGACATAATCACCAGCCCTAGTTATGCAACCGCCATTGGCCTGCTGCATTATGGATACGAACGGCGCGACGCCCATATGGCATTGTATGGCACAGGATTAAAAAAAGTGTTCCGCCGCTTCATGCGCTGGGCACACGAAACTTTTTAAGTACTAAGGGGGGCAAGGTTGAAAAAGCGCCCCGGGAGGGCGAGGCTCCCGCCGAGCCGCAAAAGAAAACACCTCGGGAGGGCGAGGTTCCTGCCGAGCCGCAAAAGAAAACACCTCGGGAGGGCGAGGCTCCTGCCGAGCCGGTTTTTCTCCATCTCCCTCTGGGCTGATCTTTACCCACAATTAATGGCGGGAGCAGTATTCCCTCCCCCAAGTTTGGGGAGGGTTAGGGTGGGGTTGAGAATGTTTGATATGAGTAAAATCATAGCCCGCAACCCCCTCCCAGCCTCCTCCAAACTTGGGGGAGGAGTACTTGTGGGTAAAGATCAGCTCTCTGGGAGAGGGCTGGGTGAGGGCGCTTTTGTGGGTTTTCAACCCACCACGAAACGAATTCATCTCCTGCGGGATTTGAATATACATTCGACAGGCATTGTGTTCATGCAGGCAATTATGGAATCAAAATAGGGTATGAGGAGACAGAATCATGGGAATTGATTTCGCACCGGAAAACCAATATGGCGGGCAAGAAAGCCATGAACAATCGGATCAAAGAAGGCGAGCGATGATCGAATTGGCCGACGACAACCACAACGATCAATCGAGTGGAGGCCCCAAAATCACGGTAGTGGGCGTAGGCGGCGGTGGCAGCAATGCCGTCGATGCCATGGGCGACGGTTCGTTGGAATCGGTCGAGTTCATCGTTGTCAACACCGATGTCCAAGCCCTGCAACGGGCGCGCACCCCACGAAAAATCCATATCGGAAAAAGCATTACGAAGGGGTTGGGCACAGGAGCCAATCCGGTTCTGGGTGAACAGGCCGCCAATGAAGACCGCGACCTGATCCGGCAAGAACTTGAAGGCGCCGACCTCATCTTCATAACAGCCGGCCTGGGCGGCGGCACAGGCACAGGGGCTTCATCTGTAATTGCCGATGTCGCCAAAGAAATCGGCGCGCTAACGGTATCCATCACCACAAAACCGTTTGATTTTGAAGGAACCGTTCGCCGCAATCATGCGGAAAAAGGCCAACAAATCCTTCGCAAAAAAGTCGACACACTCATCACCATCCCCAATCAACGTCTGATCAGTGTAGTCGATGAAGCCACCACCCTGATCGATGCCTTCAAAGTGGCCGATAGTGTCCTGAAGCAATGCGTGCAATCCATCGCAGACCTGATCGTGCGCCCTGGCCTCATCAACCTCGATTTTGCGGACATCA
>CAZEZQ010000121.1:8502-10227 GCA_964516245.1 uncultured bacterium
CCATTATGGATACAGCTGGCGGGGCAGTTATGGGCGTCGGCTACGGGCGCGGCTCAGACCGGGCAGACGAAGCCTTCAAACAAGCTTCCTGCAGCCCCTTGATGGAAGAACAGGTGATTGAAGGAGCCAAAGGCATTCTCATCAACATTACCTCTGGCAACGACATCAAACTGCTCGAAATTGACAATGCCATCACTCGCCATGTGCGTGACAAGGCTGATGCCGATGCCAATGTGATATTCGGCGTGGTGATCGATCCTGATATGCAGGAAGAAATGAAAGTCACAATCTTGGCCACCGGTTCGGTTCAGAAAGACCGGCGCGATTTTAAATCGGGTCAAAAACAAGAAGAGCGTCCCTACAACAGCGCCACCGATCGCAAAGCCAATCCCAAAGTCTCTCTCCCCTATGTGGAAAAGAAAGGCTTCAGCGAAACCGTAGAAAATGAAAATGATGATTTGAATGAATTGGTGTTTGCAGAAAAAGCCACAAACTCTGTAGGTTCCCCCTCTTATGCGGAACGGAACAAAAACAATGAAGGCACAGGACGGGGTGGATTGCCGCCCATGTCCAAATCGCTCTTTAGCAATTTGAAAAAAGAACGGTAACCAACAGAGAGTTGTTGATTAAACGTACACAATCCCATCAAAGTTTTCAATAGCGAAGCAGCCCCGTTTCTCATTTCGCTATGGAAATGTAGTACGCTGTCAAGCATGAAGTAATGGGTGATTTCATTCAACTTGGATAATTTATTCACCAGTCCCCTCGCCCTCTGGGAGAGGGTTAGGGGGCATCTAACAAGTACTATGTTTCATCAACTCATCATTTCAGTTTTGACAAACTTATTTGTGTGTTATTTGGCTTATGCCGTCTTGAACCCGCTTATCCTCATACCGCAGGTTCCTCTCTTTTCTGGGGGGTGGGCGACATGCCCACCCCTATCTTCTTACTGAAAACAAACACGTGAGAACTTCGCCATCACCTGCTTATGGTTTGCCATATAGACTTATTACTCATCCAAATAAGCGCGCAGCATCCAAGCGTTTTTCTCATTGGCATCTGCTATATCATCTAAAATGCTTTCTGTTGTGCGGTCGCTTTCTTCGCCAGCAAGATCCTGCACTTTGCGAATTTGCTTGTTCACCTGGCCAATGGCTTCAATGGTCCCTTGCACCATTTCATTGGGTTTGGTGATCGAATCGTCTTCTTTCAATTGAGTTATGCCGACCATATCTTTCAAGGTTGCAACAGGCCTGGTGTTCAATGCAAGTATCCGCTCGGCAATGTCATCAACACTGGTAGCCGCTTCTGTATACAATTCTTCAAATTTGTTGTGCAAATCAAAAAATTTGGTGCCTTTTACATTCCAATGGTAATTTCTCAGCCGTTGATAATATACCATGTAGTCGGCCAGCAGCTGGTTTAATTCTTTTGTTACTTTTTCACTCATAATATTATGTTCTCCTTCTAAATGATAATGAAATTCATTTTACAACCTGTTCTTATCAGTATCATAGCCTCAGAAACTCATAAAGCAAACTGATTAAAATTATCAAAATGATAAGGAATTCCTATCATATTTCACTCCCTCAAACTCAACCAAAAATATTTGAAATATCCTGCAAGTAATTTGCATTCCCATTCCTCCCCCTTGGTATTCCCCTCTTATCAAGGGGGGTTGGGTGGAATCTGACTGTTCTTATTTCGCCGAATCCCCCCAGCCCC
>CAZEZQ010000122.1:0-1610 GCA_964516245.1 uncultured bacterium
CAATATCCTCGTCACTCATTGCATCAATACGTTTCAAGTCGCTCTTGATAGATTTGTTGCTCACGTTTATTTGCCTTTCTCATCGAGATAATCCGTGTTTTCTCCCTGCGCTCCGTATGCGCAATAACCACCACACGGCCTTCCAGTAAACCCAGTGTGATATATCGCTCTTCGCTATAATCATAACGACTGTCTTCAAACGTCACACATGGACCAGAAAACACAATCTCTGCATCCTCAAAGCTCAGGCCGTGTTTTGAAAAATTCAACCGTCTTTTCTCTTCATCCCATTCGTACACAGCTTAGACCTTTGCATGTAACTACAAATGTAACTCCAACAAATGGCTTTGTCAATCAAAAAAACGGCTGCGCTCTAAAGTCTCCGTTCACCCTTACTCATTCTCCGTCGCCACCGGCTCAAACAATTCCTTCAACCAATCCGGTTTATCCTCATTGCGCACCAGATCAAAATAACGTGGGCCTTCAGCATAGGGGATGGTGATGGTTTCGTAGGTTTCGCCTTTTAACACCAGTAATTCGATTTTGCGTTCGGCCACGCTGTCTTCAATAGCATCCTTGAGTCGGTTTTCACTGAATTTCTTGCCATCAATTCCAATAATCTGCACTCCCTTGAACAAACCCGCTTCATCCGCGGCTTTACCGGGGACCACAGCGCTGACGTTCCCTGAGCCGGAAACCCGCATGCCCAGCGATGTAAAGATCATATTCTCATCATAATCGGTCGTTTCGTTGCTGTATTGTACGCGATAACCGGCCTTGGCGAGAAAATCAAGTGGCAGTTCGTCTTGCCACTCTTTCACATACAAATCAATCACTGATCGCCAATCGTATTCGAGCACATCATTCAAACGGCGGTAGAGTTCGTCTTCTTCAAAACCAACAATGGTTTTGCCCTCTTCGTGGTAACCGAGAAAACTCTCGATAAAGTCATCCAAACTTTTCTTGCCATCGGTTTCATCACGAATGATGGCGTCGCAATACATCCACATCATTTGGCCTTCCGAGTAATAATCCTGCGGGCGGTTGAGATAGCGCCAATGCTCGCTGCCGCCGCGTCGTAAGTAGGCGGATGAGGCGACATCTTGCAAATCAATCGTCCGCCGGCCTTTTTGCGCCATGTGACTCATTGTGGTTTTGCCCAAGCGTATTAATGCTTGCTCAAACGCTTCTTCATTTTCTTTAGCGATGATACCGCTGCGCGCACCAAGCACTTCGCCCAGGTAGGTGTCGAGCCCCTCATACACCCAAAGCATTCGGGTGTCTTTCGGAGTGTTGTAATTGGGTGTATTCATTCCCGCCGGACGGCGGTATTTGCCGCACCAGCTATGGCCGTATTCATGCGCCAGCAGAACACCAGTACCTTCAATAGCATTCTCATCGATCAAGCCATTGTTGCCCACCGAATTCAAGCTGGATTTCAAATGCTCCAGCCCAATGCGCGGCACGTTATTGCTCAAGACCAAAAGAAAATAATATTCCACAAAATGCGCCCGGCCAAACAGTTTCATCCCTTCGGCCACTATGTCCTTCAGATTTTGTATGGTTCTATCATCCGGCCTCAGTTCATGTTCGGCCTCGGCCACCATATG
>CAZEZQ010000122.1:1620-10180 GCA_964516245.1 uncultured bacterium
TGAGGTGGGCCGTTTTCAGGAGAGATGTCCAAAGTGCGGAAATATTCACCCATGATAATGGGTGAGTCGAGCAACTCTTCAAATGAGACTGTTTCGAAGTGAACCGTTCCCGCTTCCCTGCTCTCTTCAATTAATGAACATCCATACTTCCATTCTTCAGGCATCGTGAGTTTCGTATCCACATCGATTTCATTGACATGTGAACCTTCAGGATAAAGCAAACAAGTGTTCCAATTGATCACGCCAACTAGTGGAGTGCCATACGAATCCACGCTTTTGGAATTGACAGTGGGCTGGTTGCAAATATAAGTGAGTTTGACAACGACACGGCTGGTGCCGCGCGGCACTTCCACCAAAAAACGGAAGGCGTATTCAGGATCACGCTGCCACTCGAGGCGATTGCCATCGCGGTCTTCCACTTTAATCTCCGCCAAATTTTTCAGCGCATTGCGCGGCCCATGGATACCGGGAATCCATTCGGGATAAAGCAGCGCCACCTCACCCGCTTTCACTTTGTATTCCGTTATGGTTTTGAGCAAATGGCGTTCGATTTCGGTAGCATCGGCATGAACCGTCATGTCCTGAGCATGAGCAACAAAGCAGGCAATAGTGATAAAGCTGATCAGTAGTAAACAAACAAGGCCTTTTCGCATATTGTGTCCCTTATGTGTAATTTGTTTTGCGCCAGTATATCAGAAAAAACGCCGCTCCCCAAGCAAAGGTGGGCGCGGCGTTTGTTTTACAATTTTTCCTACTCTTACAACCAGTATGCAGAAACTGGATACCAGAAATTTCTCTATTAGTTCAGCCCAAATCAATCAACGCTTATTGATTCGCTTGTTCTTTGAATTGTTCAATCCAATGACTTATCTCATCCAGAGAATCTACCTTAAGAGCATATCTACGTAGTTCTCTTAGAAATGATATATCTTCCAAGTCATTGATCGATTGCATGAGTGAAGATGGAATTTCACCAAATTTTTCGCTTAAAATATCAATGATACTCGCCTGCGCCTCTCTCAGGCTGCCTCTCTGTTCACCTCTCTGTTCACCTCTCTGCTCACCAATCTGTATTCCTCTTTGTTCCCCTCGTTGCTCCGCATATTGTTCAAACGGTGAAAGAATGGGCATTTTCTTTTCCTCCTGATATTCATGGATTGTTTTCAAGAATTCTTGCTCAAGTTCATTGGGCAATGCCATTATAATATCAATGAACTTGAAAAGTGAAAAAATGTTTTCTTCAGAATATCCCTGAGCCAACATCTCTTTGGTGATTTCTTCTTTGTAACTCAAACGATGCCGCGGTTTCCGTGCTGTCTCCAAGGTTTTTAGATGCGCAATCACAAAATATGCAAATGGATTCCCGCTTTTCTTCAACTCCTCAATCCGATTTCGGTAATCCAATAATTTCACGGTTTGAAACTTCAGTTGTAACTTGCTTCCCCATTGTTCGTACTCAAACCGGTCAGGTCTCCATGTTGGTGAATTATCACCCAAAACCAACAAACTCATAACAGGCTTCTTAAACCGTAAATAAAGAAGGCAATTATAAATATACATCCGCTCTTCGACATGGTTATCCCGCTGCGATTGAACTTCTATGTGAATATATACCCACACTTCTTCTCCACTCTTTAGATACACCTTGAGAAGTTTATCAACCACTCTTTTCCCCACCGCCGCTTTATTGGCGATTTTATTGAGCTCTTGTTCCAGCGATTCATATCCCTTGGACCAATCAATTTCATTATAAATCTTGGGGAAGAACAATTTCATAAACCAAGGCAAGAATATATCCAGAATCTCTTTCCACGCGTCGTCGAAATTGGCCGTTGTTGATTTTTTGTTTTTCATGTTGGTTACAATTTACACTAAGATATACAGATTCACTAAGAAGATTTTACCATCATTTTTGAAAATGGAATATAACGGTATGTGAAAAAATCATTCCTGAATTGTCAGATCAACATTCAACCATTACAATTCTTATATAATATTCACCCAAACAATCCTTCAAATTTTTCGTTTCAAAATTTGCATACCAGTACATATTATCTTATGGAACTCTTATCCGCCCACAATTATTGGTTTTCGCGTTTGCTATTCGAGCGGGGCCTGGCTCTATTTTATTTGATTGGGTTTCTCGTCGCATGGAACCAATTTGTGCCCTTGCTCGGTGAAAACGGCCTGCTTCCTGTCAAATCTTCCTTATCGAAACGGCAATTTTGGCAAAAGCCCAGTTTGTTTCATTTGCACTATACAGACCGCTTTTTTCGTTGGATTACCGGATTCGGCATCTTACTTTCACTGGCAATGCTTTTCGGTGTGATCGGTCAAGCACCCATTTGGCTTTATATCCTCTCATGGCTGATCCTCTATTTTCTTTACCTTTCCATCTTCAACGTTGGACGAACTTTCTATTCATTCGGCTGGGAATCAATGCTGGTCGAAGCGGGTTTCTTCGCCGCCTTTTTAGGGCCTGCTTGGGTAGCCCCTTCGTGGATCCCCATCATTACCCTTCGTTGGATGCTGTTTCGCGTCGAAGTGGGCGCCGGATTAATCAAATTGCGTGGTGACTCCTGCTGGCGAGACCTTACTTGCCTGTATTATCATCACGAAACTCAACCGTTGCCCAACCCACTCAGTTGGTATGCCCATCATGCCCCAAAGTTTCTCCATCGATGGGGAGTGTTGTTTAGCCACTTTGTACAAATCATCGTACCCTTCTTTCTTTTCACACCTCAACCGGTAGCCACAGCCGCCGCTTTATTTATTATTGTGCATCAACTATTGCTCATCGTGAGCGGCAATTATTCATGGCTCAATTGGCTTACAATTTTGTTAGGTGTATCGGCAATTTCCGATGGATGGTTTCAGATGTTGATCGCAATGACACCACCAGAATTGCCAATGCGTGCCCTTTGGTTTGAATGCATCCTCTTCGCTCTCGCCATCGTCACCATCCTACTAAGCATCAAACCGGCCATCAATCTGTTCTCAAAAAATCAATATATGAATGCCAGTTTTAATCAATGGCATATCATCAACACCTACGGCGCCTTCGGCAGCGTGACCAAAAATCGCTATGAAATTGTGATCGAAGGGACAGACGATGAAACGGTCACTCCCGATACTCAATGGCAGGAATACGAATTCAAAGCCAAGCCGGGTAATGTCAAACGAACACCACCCCAGATTGCGCCCTACCATTTACGCCTCGATTGGTTGATGTGGTTTCTCCCGCTTTCGGTACCCGTGCGTAGCAATGGGATCGTTGTACCTGGGTATCAGATATGGTTTGTCTCCTTTATCAAAAAGCTGCTGGAAGGCGATCAAGAGACGCTTAGTT
Source organism: uncultured bacterium (assembly GCA_964516245.1). GTDB lineage: Bacteria > Hinthialibacterota > Hinthialibacteria > Hinthialibacterales > Hinthialibacteraceae > CAZEZQ01. The sequence continues at coordinate 4,970 of CAZEZQ010000122.1, forward strand.
TGTTGCGCCATAATCCATTTCCAGACGTGCCTCCACGTATCATACGAGCCCGATTTTATCATTACCGCTTTACCTCCCCAGCCGAGAAAAAAGAAAGCGGCTGTGTTTGGAGCCGGAAACTGGTGGATGAATATCTCCCTCCGGTTTCTCTGGAAGAAGTGGATAGGATATTGCATAGTCCATAATTTGAATCATGAATGAACAATCTTTTGCAGAAAAAACTTATCATTTAAAACAGGGCAGTTTTCCCTTCGAAAGCCGTTTCATCGAAATCAACAACGCCAAGGTGCATTATGTGGATGAAGGCAGTGGCCCTGTAATTTTATTCCTGCACGGCAATCCCACTTGGAGTTTTCTCTACCGCAACATTATCAAATCATTGCGTGATGAGTTCCGCTGCGTTGCATTGGATTACCCCGGCTTCGGTCTTTCCACCACCCCCGGAGGCTATGGCTTCACACCCAAAGAGCATGCTCAAATTGTTTCTAGTTTTATCGAGCAGTTAGATCTCAGTCGCTTTACCCTGATGATCCACGATTGGGGCGGCCCCATTGGAATTTGGGCTGCCGGTCAACACTTGGATAAAATCGACCGTTTAATCATCGGCAATACCTGGGCTTGGCCAGTCAATGGCTATTTCCGCTTTGAGTGCTTCTCGCGCTTGATGGGCGGCCCCATTGGCCGTTTCGTCATTCAACGCTTCAACGCCTTCGTCAATTGGCTGGCCCCGTTGGCGGTACGGCGCCAACGACTCTCTCCCGAAATCATGAACGCCTATCGCGCCCCATTCCCAACGCACCAATCTCGCTTGCCTACCTATGTCTTTCCAAAAGAAATTCTCAAATCGCGCGGGTTTCTTAAAGAGGTTGAAAATACACTATACCAACTTGCTACCATTCCCACCTTGATCCTCTGGGGCGATTCAGATATCGCTTTTCAATCCAAAGAGCGCCAACGATTCGAATTCATTCTCACCCATCACACAACAGTCATTATGAAAAATGCCGGCCATTTCATCCAAGAAGATGCCCCAGATGAACTCGCCAAAGCAATTTCCCAATGGATGAAATCCACCCCCAAATCATTTTCTATTTGATATTCTGGATGCCTTAGCGTTATAATGAGGAAGATATCCAATCTTTGGTGGTACCTATATGATACGGCTATTTGCAATCATCGGTTCTCTTATTCTCCTAACCCAAAACGCAAACACTCTTTCCTTATCCGATATGAGTGAAGAACAAGCCAAACAAAAGATTCAAGAGATGATCGAAGATTTGAAAAACGATGATGAATATTACAACGCGGTCTACGCCGTCAAATATTTTTTCCCTAGAGTCAATCAATACAACTCATACCTGATAGGCCAATTGAAACAAGCGCTGGATTCTATTGATTGGCAACAAAGGCAAATGGCGGCATTGGCACTGATTCAGAAAAAAGTCGAACCATTCGACCGGCTTTGTGAAGTACTTGTGGAAGCTTTAAAACATGATCGCATGCCGTTTTGGAAAAGCGATGAGCAAGTCTACCGAACCTTCAGCAATGCCCATTATGCCTGCATTTATTTGAACAATCATCCTGATTGTGGACAGCAAGATTTGGTTGAGGCTTTAACCTCAAATAACCAGCAGCAACGCTTTCTGGCGGCCATGCTGCTGGCAGTTCGCGGCCACAGCGAAAATAGAGAACGCATTGTCGAGATTTTGTTGGAAAATATGAAAAATGACCAGATCAGAAACAATGGAAAAATGGCCGCAGTCGCCATCTACAAATTAAACGATAAAGCCAAACCCTATCTACCTGATATAGAACAATTGCAAGATCTACAGCAAAAACAAATATTGAAACTGATTCGAAGAGAATGGAACAACAATTACACTCAAGAAACACATGATTTATTACATAAGATTGGATTTAGAACATTCATCAAAGATGAAATGCAAACCCAAGAATTCAGTAAAGAATATAGTTTTTACGGTTTTTAAAACACTTTTTTTACCAAAAACCTTATTTCGTTTTATCCACTTCAAAAAACATCAAATGCTGCCAAGGCAATTCATCATACTCCCGCGCCAGCGAAAAACCATTCGCCGTATACTCTTTCAAAATTTGTTTCTTACTCATTTTGTGCAGCGGTTTAATCGGCACTTCCGGGTCTTCAGCGCGAAACTCCGCCAGCGCCACCACCCCATCCGGCTTCAAACTCTCGCGTATCGCATTCAACATCTGCTCTGGATTGGCAAACTCGTGATAAACATCCACCATCAACACCATATCGAGTTCACCTTTGGGCAGATTGGGATTCCCCGGTTCACCTTTGATAGGTGTCACATTTTCAAGCCCGGCTTCATTCACCCGCTTCATCAGCATATCCAACATCGGCTGCTGAATATCCACAGCCAACACTCTACCCTCTCCGCCCACACGCTTGGCGATTGGAAGGGTGTAATAACCATTGCCACAACCCATATCACACACCACCATACCCGCTTTCAGTTGCAATGCTTCCAGCAACTTTTCCGTGCTCTCCTGCTTGGCCCGGCTGGGCCTGAGCAGCCACTCCGCCCCCGAATAATGCATGGTCTGCGCAATCTCCCGCCCCATGTAGGTTGTGGGGGGAGTTGAAGTGGTTTGCGCATAAAGCCACAAGGTTATTGGTAAGAGCAGAACAACGAAGCCAATAAATTTGATTCTCATTGAATTTCCTTTAATTGTTTTATTTCTTTTCATTATGCCACAATTGCATATCTTCCTCCGCCGCCGCAATCGCAAACCAATATGTTATTTTCGCAGAGACAGGTGTAAGCCTTTCACCTTTCAGCGGCCCATCAATTGCATGGCCTTGCCAATTCCAAACGCTTCCCGTTTGATGGTCTTTGATCGTTGAATCAGATAATTCAAATGTAAACGTTTGTCCCTCAAGTGTTCGCTCAAACACCGCGCCTGTAGGACCACCCGGTTCGGTAAATACAACCAATGGTCTCTCATCTAAACTATCGTTGATCACCTGCATCGATTTCTCATCGATTGGATAGGCTTTGTTCTTCCCACCAATCCGCACACTCAACACTTTGTTTCCATAGGGCAATCGTTCATCTTTGGCCTTTTCACTCACAGGGAACGCGAAATGGCCTTGGTTTAGGCCTTGTTGAATCTGATCGAAATTCGCGGCATTGTAATTACGCATATACCCAGTGAACCAAGAGAGCACCTTGGTGTTGGGGTGTTGCTCTTTCCACTGCTCAAACGACGTGGTGATACTGGGCAGCACCGTGAGCTCTTTTCCCGCCAATTCGCCCACAATCGCCCTGCCCGCCACCTGCCACCAATAACTGCCGGTTTCATAATCCAGCATTACCATGCTCGATTCATAGAGGGCGCTGGTGTTGCCAAATGAAATGATACGGTCGTCAACCCAGCGGCTGTAAACGATCCCACTATGGCAAAGCGGGCAAAAGGTCACCGCAACCGGTTCTCCCCCTAGTTCATCATTTACGATTTCATGGTAATTCAATATCTTAAGTGGATAGGCCCAGCTCTCCCCACCAGTGGCATAACCAATCACTGGGTCGCTAGGCTTTAGCCACTTGGCTTCCTCAGCGGTTTGATATTCAGGATTGTGCAGCGGCGGGATGGCATCGCGCAGTTGCTGGATTCGGGCGGATGAAGCCTCCGGCAACGGCAATGCGCGATTGGGGCCGGGCGAAAACGTATCAAACACTATCTTTTCAAGCGGTACGATATGTTTACTGCGATCCAACTGCGGCACTTCGCCTGTATAAGTTCGTGTGCCGCGTATAGGTGATGCCCTATCACCGCTATCCGTTTGACTCCCGCACCCCAATAGGCTCAACGCTAGTAAATAAGAAACGAGTATACGCATATCTTTCCCCAAATTGTGGTTTGCATTTTAGCATACCTCACCCATTCACAATTCGGAAAAAAATATTTACTCCTCTCTTATCGCCACACCCAACAATTCAAAAAACCGCCCATATTCCTCATCTTCGATTTTGTCGTCACCTTGGTCCAACCCAAGCCGCACAAATACCATATTCCACGAAGGGATCACAAACATGTCATTGTTGTTAAAACCACTGGCCGAATAGGCATCCACCGGCGCGCCCGGCCATTTGCGAGTGCCATCGGCTTTGGTGCCATTGCACCACCAATTGAAGCCATACACGCCGGAACCTTCTGCCGAACTGAGTTCACGATCGGCCATCGGGACTTCGGCGCCCACCTGAGTCTGACAGGCTTGCTTCACCCATTGCTTGCTAATCAACTGTTCACCATCCCAATTGCCCTGGTTCAAAAACAAATGTCCAAAGCGGGCGGCTTCGCGGGCGCAGATTCGAATGTGATTGCCATTGTTTCCCGCGCCTCCATTAACACGAATTCCATCCACCCTGCCAAAATCGCCCCAGTTCCATCCATCCGAATCCATCTGAATCGTGTCGGCGATTTTGCGCTCGAAGTAGCCTATCAAGGGTTCTTCCGCAATTTGAGTAAGCACATTGGCAAACTGATTCATGGCCGAATCCCAATAGGCGTACTGGCTTCCCGGAGGTGTGAACAATGGTTCGGCCGGTTCAAAGGGAGTCGAACTGGGCCCATGTGTGTAGCTCCCGCTGGTGGTATCGCCTTCCGCCCGATAGCCGGAGGTCATGGTAGTGAAATGCTTTAGGGTGAGGGTAGGATAGTCTTCTTCCATCTCGGGGACATACTCATGAGCCAGCGTATCGAGCGAACCTCGCCCTTCATCAATGAGCAAACCGAGACAGGTGCTGGTAAACGATTTGGTCATCGACCAAACCCCATGCACCTCATCAATGCGATCCCCTTCCCACACCATCACCCCATTGCGAATCACAACAACTTGCTCGATTCCATCGTTCCCAGCGGCTTCTTTCAAATATTGCAAAGCCGTATTCAATTGTTCTGAATCGATATTCTGTGATTCGGGGCTTCCGGTTTCCCATGAATCCATAGGGAAACGCATGTCATTCGCGTAAACGTTTAAACCAAACAATACAATCATCAGAAAAGCGAAAAACATGGAATGTGATTTCATTGGCTTCTTCCCCATTCAATGTGATTTGATCAGGCCTCGAAATACAAATCTCTTCCCAAAATTGTTAACCATTACTTAAAAGTTTAATAAACGTTTTTTGCCCCCCTTATCAAGGGGGGTAAGCACCGCAGGGG
>CAZEZQ010000123.1:0-10178 GCA_964516245.1 uncultured bacterium
GTCGCAATTGTTGATTGACTTCACCATCAACCTATCCATAATAGACTTATTGATGAAAATTTCGTTTCATATATTGCCGATAGTCGTATTTGAGTGGATGCAATATTCCTCAAACGATATGGATCGCTTATGGAAATTGCCCCGATGGATGCGATATTTGTTTCTTTACGTTACATTCTACTTGCTTATCGTTCACGGTTCCAAGGTTCCATCTAGTTACATTTATTTTCAATTCTGAGACAACATAGGAGCGGCATATTATGGAAAAGAAGGATTGGCTTTGGAAAAAAATTTTCTTCTATTTCATACCTTCCAAATCCATTTTACTTTTTCTGGGCCTTGCTATTGGTTTTGAGATTTTACTTTCTCAATGTCTCTATACCTACTTGCCAAAAACCTATTTTTTTGAAACCTACCTGAAACAAAATTCATATCAATCTTTCCAGCCTGTCACCCAATTTTTGAGAGGAGAACTCTATATTGTAGTGGACGGCCGTTATGGTTGGATCAATCGGCCTCATGCCACCTATCGAAACATTGAATTCGATCAATACGGGTCTCGTTCCCACCATGGCATATCCAACGATTCAAGAGAAAAAACACGTATAATTTTATTGGGAGATTCAAGAATCAACGGCGGGCCTTGGGTAGAAAACAGCGAAACCATCAATGCGTATTTGGATGGAGAATCGATTGAAACCTTAAACTTTGGTTCACCAGATTACTGCCTGGATCAATTGTATTTGATGATGAAACATGTGGATGAAAAATTCCATCCCGAGGTGTATGTGGTGGGAATTGATTCCAATCCAGGACGTATGCTAAATAGTCATTTTTTGCCTTTTTACGATTTATCAATCTTGCCCCGGTTGAAACCCAAGTATGATTATTCTTCCAGTACACTCAACCCAATGATCCCCCCATACAAACAATTGCTGCGTAATTTTCCCAACAATCAAAACTTACTCACTTTTCTGCAAAACCATGATGGTCTCTATTCAAAATTCGAACGATACCTGCAGATGCGCATCTGGAGGCAAACACCAATCTTAAAGATAATCAACAATTTCAATGTAAAGTTCGAAAAAATCATGTATGAACCAAACACAAAGCAAGTTGTTGAAAACAGGAACTACGTTCAACGGCTGTTCCATGCTTTTCAAGAGTTTGTGAACCAGCAAAATCGTGAACTGATAGTTGTTTTGTTTGCTTCACGGTATGAGGTGTCCAATCCATCGAGTGCTTATCAAGATGCAATCACACTATTGCAAGAAGAAAACATCCAAACCATCGACACCCAATCACTGTTCAAAAAATACAGAGGAGATACTCTTGAACTCTATGCCGATGAAATTCACTGTACGTCTCTCGGCAATCAGCGGATTGCGCAAGCCATCCAAAACCGCATCACCGAGAACCTGAATGAAAAAGAATAAGCCCAATCCACCGAAGTGGATTGGGCTGCCAAATATGGAGATGAAAGGTAGGTGGATTTTCGTCCACTCTACACTTTGAAATAGAGTTAATAGCTCAGCGAACTGAAGTGCAATTCCCCTCCCAAGATTGGGAGGGGTTAGGGGAGGGTTGAATGGCTCTCTTAACCCTCTCGTATGAAAGATTCACGTAAGTTCTGAAATTCTTATTGGTTATGCATGCTATTTATGTAAATCAAAAGTCGTTTAATCAAACCGGCTCGGCAGGAGCACGCCACGGCGCATTTTCAACCTCGCCCTATAATATACCTTGGTTTATTCAGTAAGCCCCCCTCACCCTATCCCTCTCCCAGAGGGCGAGGGGATTGTTGAGCAAACATTATTGAAGTACTTTCATTTCATCTTGATATAGCCCGCCGGGGCGGGTGGAGTGCTCCTAACCTCCACGCCACGGCGCGCGGGTTAGATACCTATGTTGCTTTATATTGTGTGGCCGTTTTCTGGATCGGACTTTTTGCCGGTTCGTCGATCCTAATACCAATATCCTTTGCCAAACCATTGTTTGTGAAGTGTGGCGGGAACCACACCTCACAAACGAACGGAATTTGGAAACGAATCTAACGGGTCAAAGAAAATGCGTAAACTGAATTTGAATGGGGGGCGCTTGGATTGGTGACGGCCCCTTCTACATTCATTTGCGTGGGCTGCAATACCATACGGCGGAATTTTTCTTTTTCCGGCCAGAAAGATTCACAGACAACCACAGATTGAAATCCAGTTAATTCATACCATTCCTCTTCTGAGTAAGGGACAGAGGCTGGACCAGAATCTGAAATTTGTTTGAACATCGCAATAATTCTTTTTTGTCCTTGAATGCTATTCATGGCCGAATGATGTGCACTCGTCATCCAAGCATCGCCAGGAACCCATTTGGTCAGATTGCCAAAGCCGTCGTCGCTTAGAATGAAATCATCAATAATGGGATTTTCCAAATCGGCTTTGTCCATACCATTCAAAATTTGCTGTTCAATTTCTGCTGCTGTAATGTTATCCGTTATAAATAATGTACGCCCATTCCCATCGGCATTCGGAATCCCTTGTTTGGGGAACCAAGGGGCTAAGGTAAATTCAGGAATGCCATCAGAACCGTTTGTCACCGTACCTGTATTCGGATCATAGTTATAATGGTCAAAATCACTGACCCCATCAAACGATTCTTTCCAGGAATCTTCATACACGGCAAACGGTACAATCGGCAGCGTCCCACCCGGCGGGGCTTGAAAGCCGCTTATGCGGTCTTCGACCGTGGCCGTGGCTCTTGCCTTGACTCCAACTTCATTCTTACCAGTAAACAAACCCATAAGCAGCTGGAGAAATCCATTTAATTCACTGCTGCGTTCTACAGTGACTTGAACCGAATTATAGGAATCAACTCCAGAGGTCACCAAGGGATCGTTTAAGTTGCCTGGATTCTCGATATGCCCAACCACCACCCCACCATCCGAGGCGTTTACATCGTTGCGGTCAACCGAAAAGTCAGTGACATTATAGCTGGCATAGGTTTCCGCGAAATCTCGCGCCAGCATAACATCATCATCCTGATTTTTGTTTTGCACGCCAGTGAGAATATCTTCATCGAGTAGTTCGGGGGCGGAAGCCAGCGCAGAAGCATCTGCCATATTTTGGAGGCGCCCTTTTTCACTATAAATAAGTCCCATGTCAAGCACAATTGCAGCCGAGAGCATCAAGAGCGTAAAAGATACTGCAAACAAAACAAGAACAGATCCTTTTTTTAATTGGTTTGAATCCTTCGTTTTCGTTCTCATGGTTTTATCCTCTCTTTTTTTTATTCGAATATATCACATCACAAGGCTCAATCACCTTTCAATTGCTGCTGCCTTTCGTAAAATCCGGGAACGATCCAACTTGATGGAGTTGGAGTAACCGTTGGCGTAGGAGTAACCGTTGGAGTAGGTGTTGGACTCGTTAAGAAGAAAAATGGGCTCTCGGTTTTCCTGGCAAGATTCGCCTGGTTCAATCGAATTGGACCGGCAACCTGCGATTGTGACAAGGTGATCAAGTCATTGAGCTCCGCTTCCGTCAATGCCCGGTCGTAAATTCGTAATTCATCGATTTCACCGAAGAATGGACGGCTGGTATCATCGGTGGGATTGTTACCGATCCAAACTGGGACTTGATTGTTGGTGCTTATCACTCCAGATTTTGGCATCCTACCGACTTCCACTCCATCTTTGTATAGAATCATGAAGTTTCCGTCATAAACAGCCGCTACATGAATCCAAAATCCTTCTTGAAGTGTGCCGGAATCGGCTATCAGCGTTGCTGAATCCCCATCGGTTTTCAATCGGAAGCGTAACACAATTTTCCCTTTATCTCTGATTGTGCTAAGCATCCAATAATGATCTTGAGTATTTACACCTGTCGACTTTGAAATGATTCGGGCATCATTTGATGGTTTTATATGGTCATATTCATCAGCATTCACCCATGCTGTAAGCGTCAGTTCACCACTGAATATATCCATGGTTCCCAAATCGATGTAATCATCGATTCCGTCAAAAAAGACGCTATTGTTGATATATCCATTATCAACCCACGTCGCATTATTTTGCAAAATTCCATCGTTTCCTGAACCCGATTCATCCACTGTGATGGTGCCTGAGCCTTCTTCCAACGGCCAATACCCAACCAAATTTTCAGGGAAGAATGAAATTGGGGTCGGAGTTGGTGTCGGAGTAAAAGTAGGCGTAGGAGTATCTTGGGCTGGTTCAGTGGGAATTGCGCCTCCAATACTCACCAATTCATCCACTTCTGAAGCAGATAACGCTCGGTCGTAGATTCTCACCTCATCGATAATGCCATCGAATGGCCTGCTCGTGTCATTCGGAGGGTTGTTGCCGATCCATACAGGAATCTGATCATTGGTGCTGATGGTACCTGATTTCGGCTTTCTTCCTACTTCCACACCATCTTTGTAAAGAATCATATCCTGCCCGTCGTAGACAGCTGCCGCATGGGTCCAAACGTCTTCTTCCAAAACGCCTGAATTGGCGACCAGTACATCTGAGTTGCCGTCGGTTCTCAGACGAAAACGCAGCCGCGTACCATCACTGGTTTTCACTGTGCTGATCATCCAATAATGGTCTGATGTTTGAACGCCTGTTGTTTTTGAAATGATACGGGCGTCCCTTCCGTAGATATGATCCAGTTCGTCGGCATAGAACCATGCCGCAATCGTTAATTCTCCACCGGAAACATCCATCGTTTCCATATCGACATAATCATTCACTCCATCAAAGTCCACACCGCCTCCACTAATACCTGTGGTCCATCCCGCTCCATTTTGCAAGACCCCATCATTGGTTCCTGCTTGATCGGTAATGTCTGAGCCAGAACCTTCATCCATCGGCCAATAACTCACCAAATTTTGTTGGAGATTCGAAACAGGTGTCGGTGTGGGTATTGGCGTATCAGTGGGTGTAGGCGTCATGGTTGGAGTTGGTGTTGGAGAAACTTCAATAACTATCATGGATTCCAGTTCTGGCACACTTAATGCCCGATTGTAAATCCTCACTTCGTCAATGATGCCATCGAAGGGTTTGCTGGCTGCATCTGTTGGATTGGAACCAATCCAAATGGGGACATTGGAACTGCCATTAATATTTCCCGATTTCGAGGTTCGGCCGACTTCTACCCCATCTTTGTAGAGAATCATATTGATTCCGTTGTAGACGGCGGCCACATGAGTCCACGTTCCCGTTTCCAAGTTCCCATCATCTGCTATCAGGGTGGTGGTAGAGCCATCCGCTTTCAATCGGAAGCGCAGCCGGGTGTGCCCAGCACTTTCAATGGTGCTGAGCATCCAGTAATGATCTTGTTCACCAGTACTTGTTGCCTTGGATAGTATTCGAACATCTTTACTGCTTAAATGATCGAAACGATCTGCATTGATCCAAGCTGTGATGGTCATTTCATTTCCAGAAACATCAAAAGTGCCCATATCGACATGATCGTTGTTGCCATCGAACATCAATCCATTGTCTTGGATGCCCGGCACCCAATTGGGGCCGTTGATCAAAATACCATCATGATCGTTTGCGCTGCTATCGGATGCCACACTCCCGCTCACTTCATCAAATTTCCAATGAGCAATCAGGCTTGGCATTGGATCCACATCCATCGGTTCAGTTGGCGAAATGGGGTTTGGAGCATCTTCAAATAAATCCATTGGGAATTGGCTGACAAAGTCTGCATCCAAAATTTCAATTCGTACTTTGGGGAGGGTCGAGGCAGACTGCTCTGTATTAATCGTTACTTCAAGCACACGGAAGGCGACCACACCCAGATTGGCTCCTGTCAGATTGCCTGTAAGAGGATCATAGTTAACATTCACATCGCTATCGTAAACGATGGCATAGACCGAATTGCCTTCCAACATTTTTAAACCTGTCGCGCGCAAAGGAACTACATCCGGTATATTGTCTAACAAACTTTCTGGATCACCTCCAGATCCCAGACCGGGACCTGCCTGAATGTAGTTTTCCAATCCATCTGAAGTCGGACCGGCACTTGCCCAGCTGGATGGAATCGTCTCTAAAGCGAACCAGCCTTCGTCACCCACTTCACCGGTAAACAGGGTCAATTGCTCGCCAATATGATTTTGGAAAAATTCAAGAGGTTCGCGAACTCCAATACCGGCAATATCGTCATTCACATCTGTCTCAGTAAAGAAATTGGGGTCGCTGCCATTATCGATGCTGTCTTCATCAATCACCAAGAATTTCGAACTAGAAAAATCACCTAGGATGAGTGGTATATTCCGTTCACACACAGCCGAAGTTTGTTCTTCCTCATCATCAAAAACCTGTGTGTGGGCATTCAAAGAATAGAGACCCGGCGCAATGGAGATCGAAGCTTCCCAACCTACAAGTGTTCCCGTCGCATCAAAAACCCATTCAAAATCAGCGGGAAATCCATCATTTCCATAGGTACCGTCCACAAATTTCACATCATCAATTTTGATGAATGCATCGTCCGGCATCTCCAACACTTCCACTCCCTCTTCAGCCAATACGAGGGCATACATGGTTTCAGTTACTTCATCGTATTGAATGTAGAGTTTCGATTCCAAGGGTTTGCTAATACAGTCTGCTGCCCGATGCATGTTTGCATAAAAATCATCCGTTAGATCCCAATCATCAATATTCCCATCCACAAAAGTTCCGCATTGGGGATTGGGAACGGAGACTGCCGTACATATCCAAGAGAGTGAAGCCCCGTTGGGATCGCTAATGGGAGTGGATTGCACTTCGACGGTGAGCGAGTCTGCGCCAGCGGGAATGAAAATTTCTAACTCTTCAGTATCCCATTCACACCCATCATGGCCCCCCAATTCATTCGTAAATGTTGTAATATCCCCTTCTACATCCACTATAATTTCGGTTGATCGAACACCACTTTCACACGATACGCTGCCGACTAGCAAGATGATCCTTGCCGTACGGTCGAAAACAGACGGAGTAAAAGTGAAAGTTTGAGGCGTTGTGGTTCTTAGCGGTTCTTGAAAGGTCCACATGGCCAAATCCTGGCCATCTTCAATAAACGTTTCGGCGCCACCAATGTCGTCTTCATAAACAACAAGAACACCAGCCCCATCCGCTCCAGGATTGACGGGGTAATTGAAATCAAAATTTTCCAATACCAGTGAGTTCAGACCTTCAGAAACCAAAGATGTAATGTCTGCCCGATAACTCTGGAAGAGGATATCTCCATTACCACCCGCACTGAAAAATTTGGTTGGGCCACCGATGAGAACGCCTGTCACATCATTTCCGTTCACAGTAACAGAGTCCAATATCCCATGGGGTTCTCCGTGTGAAGTTTCACCATCCCAATACAAGAAAGCCCGAACGACCGGTCCAGGAACCTCAATGTTAATAACTCCTGGTGTGCCTTGGGCCAACGAATGCAAACCTGTACCGGCCGCTACGATATTGGTGCACCCCGGTACGGTAAAGTCATGAGCCGTGTCACCGTCTTCGAAGATTTGAATTCCAGAAACCAAAAGAGCATCGGCCTCAATACATTTGTACAAACAATAGGGAACCATAACCATGACGGTTTGGCGGTCTTCTCCGGTTTGAACCACCACGCCCATCAATTCACAATTGGTCGGGCTGTAGGTTTCAACACCTTCCTGCAATCCATCCTGAACAACGAGATCTTTCAACCCTTCATCCCATTGAATCAGCCCCCCCTCTCCGATTCCGGTTTCTGGATCAATTATAATTTGGCTGTAACCAGATTCGGCCGATTGTCCGATGGATAACAGTTCCCAAATCGCCGCTTGAACCTCAGAATAGGTTATTCCAAAATCTTCATAGACCCCACGGTAATATTGATTGACGATATAATTGACACGGGCCAAATTTTCAGGGGCTCCAACAATATCCCCATTAATGTTAATCGCCACATTTGACGTGGTTCCGGTTTCAGGATTGATATCCGCAAAACCATCATTGTTGTCATCTTTGTTTAATGAACGGTGCATTCTGACATCCCCATTGCCATACAATTCATCAAATTCAAGAAAGGTAAAGATATCCAAACAAAAGCCGGGGAAGGCCCGTTCCACACCACCAGTGATCAACAACGATTTGAAGTAAGAAGTCATTGGCAGCATATAATCGGGCATGCCTTCAAAACCTTCTTCGGGCCATTCGAAGCCAGGGAAGTCGAGAGGAGGATAATCTGATGTACTTTTGTAAAACACTTCTTCTGGCAGGATATCCAAATCGGCAGGGCATGATTCACATGTTGGATCCCATGTGTATTCCCATACTCGGTCATCACATAACGACAGATTCAAACTGGTTCGAGACCGGTATACACCAGTGGAATCAGGAGCCCCCCAATCGCAATCTAGACTAGGATATGGGATGGTAATGGTGACCGATTGTATCCCGCTTGCAGCATCTATCAATCCACTTTCACTCAAATCAGGCAATACGTTATCATTTAGAACTTCTCTCGTCCAACTCCAAGTGACAGGAACATTCGTATCAGAAACCGAAACTATGATTTCGTCATACCAACCCAGGGCATCCGAATACATTGGATTGCTGTTATTTTCTACAACGGTTCCCCATGCGTACGACCAAGTATCTGTGGCTGGTAATCCGTTTTTGGTAACTCCTAAACAAGTTCCGGTTTGTTCTGTATCTTCAGGTGACCACCATTGATACCATTGGTGCAATGGGGTGTAACCAACCACTTCCACGCTAAAAACCACAATATGGTTCCCATTCGAATTTGTTGCTCCCCAATCTCCTGTTATAGGATCTGGAAGAGGGATATCAATGACAAATTCTTCTGGATCTGATCCTGTGACTGTGTAGCTATTGGTTCCACTTAGAATCGAATCAGGAACGGTGGAATCAGTGGTGATTTCTCGAGACCATGAATAATCAACTTCTTCATCCGAAGAAAAATTGGATAATACAGCTTTGATTTGTACTGGAGTTTGCTGATTCCACTCCCCATTCCATGTGCCCCACGGGATTTCTTGCCCACCATCCCATACAAGAAATAACTCCACCTCTTGCGCCCATGATCCAAGTGGATTGAAAAGAGCCAGCAAAAAAAATAGAAAAAAAGAAAATTGGTTCTTTTTGGTTTTGTTACCGTTCATTCGTGGCCTCCTATGTTACGGCTAACTGAGGGAATCCATAATTTCAGTTAGAAAATTATTCTTGTTTACCCTTAAAAAACAAAATATACAACGAAATCACTCAATGTAATGATACTATTCAACTTTTATCCCTCGACCAAAAATCAACCAATACAAGGCAGGCATTACTAATCTTAGTAAGTAACAATATCATGATAAAATTATTTGTCAATATGTTTTATTTTTTTTATAAAAAATTATAAATCTTACCGGATATGGAGAAATCAAGAAATAACCGGTCCAGAACCCCATAAATAATATCAGGTAAAATTATATAAAATTATTTTACATTGAAAGCCTTAAATTTGACTAGAAGTAATATTCATCAGTAGATTCTCCAATCGTTTACAGAGACACTGCAATCGAAAGGATTGAATGGATCGAGATCATTTTGGGGAGAGAAAGCAAAACCGGAGAACAAAACTTCGGGGTTGAAATTGGAAAAAACAGGTTCATCCAGCTCCATCATAAAAAATAAAATTTCACCGGCATCAGTGCAATCCAAGTTATTCCACCGGAGGTCCAGCTTGCCATTCAGGCCTGTTCCAAACGTTTGCACTTGAGTGAAAGATTCAATATTCTCCAACAAATTGTTATTGCAGAGCAAACTTTGAATAATGTTTTCACTTGAAAAAACAATCTCCTCAATCCTATTGCGGTTGCAATTGGCATCGATCAATTGAAGATTTTGAGAAAAATCCATAAATGAGATTCTATTGTCGGTGCAATTTAAATATCTTAGAGCCGAAAGGGATTGAGTATTCAAACCATTTAAAAGATTATTGGATACATCCAATCTTTCTAATGCATTGTTGGCAGATAAATCCAGTTCCATTAACAAATTTCTAGAACAATCTAGCCGTCTTAGGGATGCATTGCTGGTAAAATCAAGATCAAGCAAAGCATTACCAGAACAATCCAATTCTTCTAAATTCGTACTTTGGCCAACGTTCAAGATGGTCATTTCATTGTTAGAACAATCGATTTCAGTGAGA
>CAZEZQ010000124.1:0-10164 GCA_964516245.1 uncultured bacterium
TCGCAAGGCATGGAAATCATCCAATCAAGTGGAAGAAGAATCGTTAGCCGAATCGTATTTGCAATCGATGCGATTGAACACCATCGATCAAGCACAAGCCACAATGAACCGGGATGGGGATCAAGTGGAAATTGCAATACAACAAGCAGGAGAGCAAGACTGGCATGTACAGTGGTTGGTTCCAAACTTGAGTGTGGAAGAAGGTTTGTATTACAAGGGCTATATCGATTTGAAAGCCAATTCCCCACGCAGTGTGAGCCTCAATCTGCGATTGCACGAAAGCCCCTGGTCGGCGTTGGGGCAGTCAAAAACATTGGCTGTGACTGATGAATGGGAAACGTATGAATTTTCGTTTTCGCCAAACCAAAGCAGCGGCAATGCCCGAATCGATATAGGCAGTTTGGGAGAAGCCGAGGACCGGTTGTGGATACGGAATCTATCTCTAGTAAAAAGCAATTTTGCGGGTTTACCCGAACCGCAATCTTTGGAAGAGAAGAATGTCACGTGTATATGGCGGAAAGATTATGCCAGCCGCAGCCAAGCGGTGCGGCAGGATTGGATGAACTTTTTGGTTCAACAAGAAACCGATTACCATCAGGAAATGTACGACTACATTCGGGGTGAATTAAAAGCCCA
This sequence comes from uncultured bacterium, assembly GCA_964516245.1. GTDB lineage: Bacteria > Hinthialibacterota > Hinthialibacteria > Hinthialibacterales > Hinthialibacteraceae > CAZEZQ01. Next base: position 637 of record CAZEZQ010000124.1, read on the forward strand.
ATCTCTAATTACAGGAACCCAATTGGGGTTTGGAACAATTCCATCTCAGTTGGTGCATGATTATATCGACATTCATGGCTACTTTCATCATCCCCGGTTTCCAGGAAGGCCGTGGGATCCAAATAATTGGTATGTTGAAAATGTCTCGATTGTGAATGAGAGTGAAAATGTATTGACAAGCCGTATGCGAAGCCGAATTGAAGGTTACCCATACACCGTATCGGAATACAACCATCCAGCCCCCAATCCTTATTCATCAGAATCCATCCCCATGATTGCAGCGTATGGCGCATTTCAAGACTGGGATGGGATATTTATATTTACATACAGTCATGACGACAATTATGAAGATAAGACTATCAATAATTTTTTTGATATTGCCGGACATACCGCCAAAATGATGACGTTTCCAATTGCCGCCAATTTGTTTTTGCGAGAGGATGTGGCAATAGCCAAGCAAAATGTGGTTGGCGCAATCTCATTAAAGCAATACAAAGAGAAACTAACGCAATACAACGGCAATACCCGATGGGATATTTTTGGTGAATTGGGAATCCCTTCAACTGCGCCTTATTTGCACAAAACTTCATTGCGAATTGGGAAAGACCCGAAAGCGCAGAACAACCCAATCATGAAAGAAGATGTTGAGGAACGGGTATCCGATACGGGAGATTTGTCTTGGCACGATCATGGAGAAGACCCATCGCATTTCATTTTGAAAACCAAAAGAAGCAAAGGATTTATCGGATTTACACGGGGAGTGACGATAGAGTTGGGTGACCGTGTGTATTTGGCTGTGGGAGAAACGATGAATCAATGGGCGAATGTATTGTTATCGCAAATGGATGATAATGGAAAGCGATGGCTGCTGGTTGCGACTGGGTATACAGAAAATTCAGGTATGGAATGGAAGAATGAAGAAAAAACTACCGTTGGCCAGGATTGGGGAGAGGGGCCTCCACTGGTTGAACCAGTGCCCTTGCTTTTGAGCTTTGGAGAACAAAAACAAAAACCCAAAGTATTTGCATTGGATGAACGGGGCCAGCGAAAAACAGAATTAGATGAATGGATTGAGCTCCAAAAAGATAAAGTGAAGATTGATTTAATGGAAAATCGAGAATATTTGTGGTATGAAATTGTTTTTCCTTAGATTCTTACTCGTGAATTTTAAGAATCTGTCTTTCATTGTTAAATGAAGGCAAGAGATAGTTCATTTTACCCCCCTCCTAACCTCTGCGCCACGGCGCGCAGGCCCCATTTCATTGAGGGAGGAATAGAAAAGCATAATTTTGGGTTGTTACACATCACAAAATCTTTATAGGTAATTTTATTGAACTATGACGGCATTTTATAAGATCATCAACTCATTCGGCATTGGTTTGATTTTGCTTTTGCTCTGTGCTTTTTTTCATTACCAGAGCGATGTGTTTTTTACCTCGGGGAATTTTTCCCGGATTTTTATCCATACAGCGGTTAATGTCATTATGGCCGTGGGTATGACCTTTGTGATTAGCGCAGCTGAGATCGATCTCTCTGTGGGATCGCTATTGGCTTTGTGTGGGATGATTACTGCGTTTATCCTCAAGATTGATCCTGAAACAGGCATGAACCTGCCGATCTGGTTGGCAAATACACTTGCCTCTCCCCTGCCCGACCTGTTCCCTGGGCATCCACTTTGGTGGGTGTTGGCAATGGGTTCATTTTTGATTCTAGCTTTGCTCACCGGTGCTATAGCCGGGGGGGTAACCGGCTTTATCGTGGTGCGGTTCGGCATTCCCAGTTTTATCGTGACATTGGGGTTTATGATGTTTCACCGGGGATTGGCAAGATTTTTAACAAATTCCGCCCCAGTGACGGGTATGCCTCCCCAATTTACGTTGGTAGGTTCTGGCCATTTATTTGATATCTACGGCTTTCGTGTGAGCTATTCGTTGATTATTGCGCTGGCGGTGGTTCTTGTGGGGATTCTGTTGCTCAATTACACCCGTTTTGGCCGGAACGTATTGGCCGTGGGTGGCAACAAACAGGCGAGCTATTTAAGTGGTGTTCCGGTACGGTTTACCAAATTCATGGTGTTTGTAATAGCCGGGATGTGTGTCTCAATCGCATCGGTGATTCAAACATCACGCCTGTTTATAGGCGACCCCAATGCGGGAGAAGGATATGAACTCGATGCTATAGCAGCGGTGATCGTTGGAGGTACCAGTTTGTTCGGCGGGAACGGCACCGTGGTGGGAACATTCTTCGGCTCGCTGATTATCGGGGTATTGCGCAATGGGTTGGATTTAATGGGAGTGCAAGATAACGCCAAACTAATGGTAATCGGGGGGATGATCATCTTTGCGGTGTTGTTGGATTATTATCGAAGGTATTTGGTTTATTCGCAAAACAGAAGTAGTATTTAGTGGCAATGATTGATCTGTAAACGAAATATTTGAGCAAATCATGATTCGACTGATTGAAGCGTTGAACTATCGTTGTTTAAGATATATTTCCCTGCGTTTGGAAGATTTTCAGGTAATGGTAGGTCCAAACGCCAGTGGCAAGACTACGTTTTTGGATGTGGTCTCATTTATGGGGGATTTGGTTTCTGAGGGGTTAGAGAAAGCGATTGAATCTCGAACTACCAATTTTCAAGACTTGTTATGGGGGCGGAATGGAAAGTCATTTGAGTTGGCTATGGAGTTGGAATTGCCTCAAGAGATACAGAATCGTTTAGATAATTTTTCAATATTACGATATGAGATTTCTATAGGATTGATGGAAGAAAATTCTGAAATTGGAATTTTCGCAGAAACAGTCTTATTGAAAACTTCACAACATGTTGATACATTCTTGCAACGAACTTTGTTTCCAGCAGAATTCAATGTTCCCCAGTCAATACTTACTACAAAAAGCCAAAAGGAATCCAGAACAGTGGTGTCTAAAAAATTTGGGGGGAATGATAATTTTTATTCAGAAGTGTATGGTGAAGGTTGGGTTCCTTCATTTAAGTTAGGACCCAAGCGTTCTTCGTTAGGTAATTTACCGGCTGACGAGTCTAAATTTCCCGCAGCGTTTTGGTTGAAAGAGTTGTTAAGTGAAGGAATTCAAAAATATGTTTTGAATAGCCAGCTGATCCGCAAAGCCAGCCCGCCTATCTATAAGAAATCACTGCGGTCAGATGGTTCCAATTTGCCTTGGATTATTCAAAGCCTGAAAGATCAATCGGAGCAGAGATTTCAAGATTGGATATCGCATTTGCGGACAGCTTTGCCAGACCTCAGAAACATTCGTTCTGTAGAGCGGGCTGACGATAAGCATCGTTATTTGATGTTGGAATATGCTGGTGGATTGGAGGTACCTTCGTGGACAGTTTCGGATGGTACCTTACGGTTATTGGCTCTAACCTTGCCCGCCTACCTACCATCATTTAAAGGAATCTTATTGATTGAAGAGCCTGAAAATGGTATTCATCCAAGAGCGGTGGAGGCCATGTATCAGTCGTTATCGTCAGTGTATGATGCACAGATATTGTTGGCAACGCATTCACCAGTGATTATCAGTATTGCAGATGTGAACAATATCCTTTGTTTTGCAAAATCCGAAAATGGAACTGTAGATATTGTTCGGGGGGATGAGCACCCGCAATTGCACGACTGGCAAGGAGAAGTCAATTTAAGTGAATTATTCGCTGCAGGTGTTTTGGGGTAATGAGTAAAGAAGGTGATTTGATTATACTTGCGGCTGATAAGCAGATCGAGCATACATCCATAGGTCTATTATCAAATCCCAAAAAATTCGGTATACGTCAAATTGAATACAAAACCTTGGTTCACCCAAAACATGATCCGGGATGTTATAAAACCGGTCATGAGCTATTGAGAATTTACGCCAATCAATTTGAAAAAGCGCTTCTTGTATTTTAATCTTCAAGATAAAAAAGTGAATACTACTCTGACTCATCTTTTCAAAATTAGATTCATACGCTACAAATGAGAGTTCAAGATAACATCATCTCAGGGGATAAATTATGAATATTTCTCAGAAAGTGTCGCGGCGATCTTTTTGCGCCCTAACGGCTTCGGCGCCGTTTGTGAATGTGCTGAAAAGTTATTCGAGCGAATACCCGTATGAATTCAAACCTTACCGGCCCGATCAAACGCTATGCCCCATTCATAAAGTGACGCCGGAAGATGGGGTTTACATCCATACCTTTTTTGACCGCAGCCCCATCAGCCCGGATGGACAATATTTAGTATGCCTGCGGATGCCTTTCCAAGACCGGATGCCCAAACCGGGTGAAAAGGCGGAAGTGTGCCTGATTGATCTAAAGAAACAAAAAATTGAAACATTATACGCCACCGATGGATGGGAGCCGCAAACCGCGGCGCATCAACAATGGGGGCCTAGCGGGAAGTATATCTATTTTGGTGACGTGGAAGACCATCGTCCAGTCACAGTGCGGTTTGACATTAAAAATCGGAGTTACGACATATTTGATGGTCCATTGTATCAAATCTCACCTGATGAACGGTACGCTGCCAGTGTCGATTTGGCTATGATCGGCCAAACCCAGGGCGGTTATGGGGTGATCGTTAAAGATCAATATATCAAAGAGATGCAACCCGGGGCTTCGCCTAATGAAGGATTGTGGGTCACCGACCTGAAAACCGGAAAGAAGAAGTTGCTGGTGAGTATGGCGCAATGCTATGAGTTGCTGCCAAATAAGGACCAATACAAAGGCGGGACCTTTTTCGGTTTTCATGTGAAATACAACCGTCAGGGAACGCGCATGATGCTGGTTGTGAGAAACCGTCCACCGGAGGGTGGTTATGAACCTTCACTGGTGACATTCAAGCCGGATGGCAGCGATTTGAAACTGGCGTTGGCTAACGAAGTCTGGGGACTGGGAGGCCACCATCCCGATTGGCATCCCAATGGTACTCACATCACCCACAATCTGCACATTGGTGAGAAAATGCGGTTCTGTCAATTCAAATATGATGGCTCTGACTTTGAATTGCTCAGCCATAAGTTGGTTGGCGGCGGGCATCCCAGTTTTCATGTGGATGGCCGGTATATGGTGTCGGATGCATATATTCATGAAGATTTTACGACAGAAGACTATGAAGTGCCGATCCGTTGGTTGGATATGAAAAACGAGACCGAAAAGTATTTGTGCACGATTTTCACATTCAAAGAGCATAAAGGGGTGTTGCGCTGCGACCCGCATCCAGCGTGGAGTTTTGATTTCAATAAGATTTCTTTTAATGGAGTGGATCAAGGGAAAAAATCGATTTATGTGGCGGATGTATCTGATTTGGTGTGATGGAAATCAATATAGATGGGAGATGAATCAACAACCCCCTCTAAATCTCCCCCAACTTGGGGGAGACTTAACGGCGATTCAACACACTTAAATCAAAATTTGATAAAAGGCTGGATTTTCTAAATTAAGATTCAGAAACTTCAAGTTGAACATAGTCATCGCCTACGAATGAACAGGGGCAGAATTCGACATGATAGCGGATTTCGTCGCGGATGGCGTCGAGCGCTTCTTGGCGGGTTTGGCCAGTGGCGTGGCAATCGGGCTCACCAATGGTTTGAGCGACGAATTCGTTGGATGCAATTTGTTTAATACGGACGGGATAGCGCATGGTTTATATCACCTCCCTCACCCCAACCCTCTCCCAAAGGGCTGATCTTTACCCACAAAATGTGCACTTGGTATTCCCCCCTTATTAAGGGGGTTAGGGGGGATCTGACTTTTCTTATTTCGCCGAATCCCCCCAGCCCCTGCGGTGCTTACCCCCCTTAATAAGGGGGGCAAAAAACGTTCTCCAAACTTGTGGGTAAAGATCAGCCCAAAGGGAGAGGGAGTGAAGTTGAGAAAAAATTCAAAGTTTAATCAAATATAATTAATCATATCAGTAAATTTAAAGCACATCAAAGAAGTTCATTTGGGCATTTTCGTCATACGAGGTAACTACTTCTTCTTTTTTGATTTTTTTGATGTTCTTGGCCGCGTTTTTCAGGGCGTTGGCGATTTCTTCGTCATCTACTTCTTCTTTGTTGAAACGAAGTGAGATGGTGTAATTTTTGTTTTGATAACGCCAGCGGTAGAATTTGTTTTCCTCGGGCTTTTTCTTCTTGCCGTTTTTGGCTTGCAAGATACTGTATTGGCCCTTCTGAAAGCGTTTCCACGCTTTGGTCATGGCTTTTTCATCGCCTTCACGCGCGATGTAAAGCAATAAGGATTTGGCGGGGGGGATATCGGAATTCCTGCATTCTTCTTTCACTTTGTCGGGCAGGCGATTCAATGACAGGATTTCGGCAATACTGGTGCGCGATTTTCCAGTGATTTCAGCGATTTGCTGGTCGGTATAATTGCGCATTTCCTTCAATTCGAGCACGGATTCGGCTTCTTCGATGGGATTCAAGTCTTCGCGCAGCAGGTTTTCGGTAATGGCGAGTTCCAAGTCTTCTACGCTTTCGCTTTCGCGCACGATGGCGGGAATGGTGGCCAATCCAGCCATAAGCGAAGCCCGATAACGGCGTTCACCGGCAATGAGTTGATAACGGTTATTTTCTGGATTTCGCCGAACTAAAATTGGCTGTAAGACACCATTTTTTTCGATAGAATTTTTCAATTCTTCTAAAGAGGATTCTTCGAAGGTTTTTCGTGGCTGCCCTGGATTCGCATCGATCGAATCCAAATCAATTTCCATATATTGACTCTTGCTTAATGAAACCATTTCCAATCAACCCTTCATATCATAAATAATCAACAATATTGCCATTAAATTCCCAATGTTTCAATAGGAATAATACCATATGTAATTTAAGAGATAACTTAAATATATTTAAATATTTTACATTTAATAACTTACAATTGATAACTTCACATCATTTCAATTGTATATTTTTTTGGCTTTTACCAAAAATTTATAATGAAACTCATTCAATTTAAGTTAAGAAGCATTTCATTTTTATACATTATGCTTGCTTCACTAGAAACCACTCCTTTCACATTAGAAGATGTATTTTCAGTGATGCTGAAATGCACCAGATTGTTTGAATGGATTTCCGAGGCTTTGGATATACTGCTGCTGGTTGAAAAATACCCTCCAGTATCGACATTGGAGGTCGTGCTGCATCCATTAATGACCAACGAGCATGTGAACATTGTGAACATGAATATAATCTTTTTCATAACCACCTCCCATTTTGGTTTACTGTAAGTATAAATCAAAAAAATTGTCACCTCAATAAATTTCAACAGAATAAAATAAGGGGTGAGCCGCAGCCCACCCCAGATTAAATAAGGCTTTCTGTGCCTTGAATAGATTAATACAACATCCATTCTTTCACTGGCACTCCTTCTTCTGTGCCATCAGCAGTCGGCTCAAGGCCTACCATCCACTGCACCACGCGTTGGAAGAGAATTACTCCGTCTGGTGTCAATGCAATATTCTCGATGCCTTCAGCGGCGGTATCAAATACTTGAACATTTTCATGATAACCAAGATAACCACGCCGTGCTGGCAAGGGTTCAGAACCTGGTGGAGGAGTAAGGCCTTCGTTGCCTTTTAATCCAGTTTCACCTTCTTCGGCCACTGCCAAGACCACCCTTGTTCCATCACTCCCGACAGCAAGCGGCTGGGCGACAGGAGCCAAATCATCAATTTGAACACCTGAAAGTTGTCCGGCATCGTTAAATGTAATATCAACAAATTCATCTTGATCATAAAAATCGGTGATCGGGTGTGAATTATCGATGATCGTGATCCCAAAATCACCACCCGGCGTACTCACTGCGCTTTGTGGGCCAAACCAAATGCTGCCTTCTCGGTCGGCTCTTCCAGCAGCTAAAACTTGTTCAATCGCCAGATAGGGAACAGGCAAATCAATATATCGGGCTGCCGCATTGGAACTCACCGCTTCATGAACAATTACCAAGTCAAAATTTCTGGCCACGGCTGGATCATCAATATCATGATTGATAAATTCGGCTTCAAAGCCTAAACCAGGGATAGTTACTTCTTGATTATCAAAACCAAGTAAGGTAAGACCTTCTTCCAAAATATCCAAGTAGACTGTATTTCTTTGTAATTCGGCTTCATCTTGACTGCCGCCCACAAAGTAAACAGAAATTTTATCTGAACTGGTCAAAATGGGCCGTGTCATATCAAACTCAAAATCACCACTTGTAAAACTTCCCGACCACTCACCTGAAGTAGCCTCTGAGGGTGGTGTCACATCATAGGTTAATGCAGGGTTCCCGCTGGCACCTGAAATTGTCCACACAATATTTCCATCAACTACTTCCGTATCACCATCAGTCGCTTGGACATTCGAAATTTCCCAGCCCTCGGGTGGCGTTTCGGTTATATCAACATCTGGAGTTTCACCTTCAGCAATTGTGACATCAATTTGTATCCCACTGATGGGTGAACCTGGGATAAATTCATCTGTTGGAATTGTACGTTGCGCTTCATAGGGAATTTTGTTAAATTCCAAATTGTCAGATATCCCTATGACGAGAAAGTTATCATCAGTATTGCTGGTAATTGCGACACCAAAACCAGCGGTATCTTGCCAGTATGGTACTAAAATACTATGCCCTCTAGTCCAAGTTTCAGCATCACGCGACCACTCAGACATGAATCGGCCTGATTCAGCAAATCGCATCACTCGGTACCAAATATCAACGTCCGCTTCCAAGTCATCGAAGGTATCCGAGTTTTCAAAGACTTCAGTTAATTCTGTGTTGCCGCCTTCTTGTAGTCTCCATTGGGCAAACGTTTCATCACCAAATGCTTCCCCCTGTAGGTAGAAATAATAAAATCGTGAATCATCTGCTTCAGGATTTTCACGAATCATTAAACCCAACTTGGAGTTGTTGTCAAAACCCGGATCAAACCATTCAAACCGGCCTTGAAGCATCCAACTCCCTTCCTTTTCCGCAAAACCATAAAAACCACTATCCTCAGTGCCGCCAATTCCATCACCCGTGCCAAAAATCTCTCCAGAACCATCATCCGTTAATTCACCAAGTGCTTTGTCTGCCGGTCCCCAATCTACTGCTTGATCAAACAAATCAAACTGCGAAAAAGCGGGGCTGACTGAAACGAGCAAAAGTAATGCGAACAAAGAAAACCATTTTAGATTCTTCATCTTTTGTACCTCCCATAGATTAATTTCTAATACCACTAACTAATAACACAAGTTCTTCATTATAGGCTTGTTAAACATTCATCTCATCAAAATACACCTCCTTTCCTACTACAATAGCAAGTCAAAATAAATGCCGTAACAAAATTAAAACGAATGAGTGTTGTATTTTTAGTAAAACATAAAATTAACCGAGAGGCAATAGGTATTGATCGTTATTTAACGCGAATGATTAATTAAGCTGTACAATTAATCATTAGACCATATTATTTGATCATTTGATCGTGTACTTGATTATTTGCTCATTTACACCAAATAGTTTTATATAAAACAAAAGATACGATCATAAATGAATAAGGCCATGTTATTACT
>CAZEZQ010000125.1:0-3151 GCA_964516245.1 uncultured bacterium
GGGGCCATCCAATCTGCGTGATTCGATCAAATCCAATTTGGACAAATACCTCATCATGGAAGAAGCCGAAATTGAGGACCGCACAGAAGAATGGCGCCTCTTCTCGCTGCAGGGCCCTAAGTCGAAAGAAGTACTTGCTCAAATTGTTCCGGATGCATCATTACCTGGTAATTCAAGCTTTGTTGAAACCACGTATCAAGAATTCCCCTTGCTTATTGTCAACATTTCACATACTGGAGAACAAGGGTTCGACATTCTGGTTTCGCCTGAAACCGCGGCAACCTTATGGCATTCTCTCAACGAATCAGGAGCCCAGCCGGTGGGCATGGATGCCTTTGAAATCATTCGACTCGAAAGCGGGATACCTTGCTGCGGCAAAGAATTGGATACCACCGTCATTCCCCAAGAAGCCCATTTGGATGAATGCATCTCCTTCGAAAAAGGCTGTTACATCGGCCAGGAAACAGTAGCCCGGCTTCATTTTCGCGGCCACGTCAACCGGGAACTGACTTCATTCATATTAGAGACTGCAGAGCCTCCACAAGAGGCCGTAGAGTTGGAATTGGATGGCAAAAAAGTGGGAAAGATCACCAGTGCCGCCTATTCTCATTCACTCGAAAAAACAATCGGCTTGGGTTTCTTACGCTGCAAACATCGCGAAGTGGGGAGAGAAATCCCAGTAACATATAACGGCCAACAGATTACTGCCATTGTTTCAGAAAAACCTCTTGTCAATTCAAAAAGCTAGCTGTGATCGAGATTCAAAGCAGAAATTTTTTCATGCACGCGATTCAGTTCCTCTCCCCACCCGGCATAATCAATCACATTTTCTTGTTCTTCAGGTGGCAAAGGAACGTATTTTCCTTCTCCTGTGCAGACTAGTGTTCCGTCACTTTTCTCAATCTGCCCTTTGGCCAATATCATTCGTTTGCGGTCTTTTATCAATTCACTAAAAGCAAACAGCGGCTCACCGGCGTGTGCTCCAGATTTGTAACGAACCGCCAAATCAACCGTATAACACATCACCGCGCGGGAAATAATCGCCGACCAGCCCATGCATTCATCCAGCAATGCAGCAAGCAAACCACCGTGAATAATGTCGTGATATCCGGCATGCTTGGACTCAGGCATAAATTGCGTTTCAATTCGGCCATGGTTGTAGTAAAAAGTCAAATCCAATCCAATAGGGTTTTCATCTCCACATACGAAACATCGCGAATACCGGGGCAAACGAATTCGTCCATTAGTATCTCTCTCAATCATATTCACCTTAATGCCTTGAATTGTTTCCAATTTGCAGATTGCCTGAAATCAAGTATCCTATCAAAAGCTGTATCTGAAAAGGAGAAGAATTTGTCTCTGCAGTGGGTTCCCCTTCATAGTTTGAACACTGCGCAATGGCAACAAAATTTGGCTTTTGTTCAATCGCGCATCCCCGAACTGACACAGATTTTACAATCCAATCAATCATCTGAAGCGCTGCTGGTGGCATCACAAAACGGCCTGATCGCCTGCCGGACCGGTGAGTTTCCCAGCCGCTGGATTCTTGGCCAATCTCATTTGGAAAAAGAAGTGGAACAAATAAAAAACCAACTCAGCCAGATCCCTTCCGAAGCGAATCTGCTTATCTTGCTTGGCAACGCCATTGGATATTCTGTAGCCCACGCTCTCCCTTGGATGCAAGCCGATGAACGGCGCAGAATGCTCGTGCTTGAGTCGAGCATCAGCCGCCTAAAAGCTTGTTTCAATTTCATCGATCTTCGCAATGCCCTCAATTCAGGACGCCTGCATTTTGATATCAGTGATTTTTCACCATCATCCATTTTGAATTCCATACAGAAATACAATTTATGGACGAGCGATTCGATTCACCTGTATCATGCTCCCGAAACAGAAACCAATCTCGAATGTAATCACATAATATCTCTCATTCATGAAAAAACCGAAGAATACAAAACAAGAAAAGCGTATACAATCGAATCTTGCCAACGAAAAAGGCAAGACTCTAATACCGTAAAACGGGTATTGCTAATCGATTGTTGGCCGGGCGCCCCAGGGGAAATGCACCTTCGTTCCATCCAACGCGCCCTGCAAGAGCGCTCGATCGAAACCCACTTTGTCCAATTCGACCGCTACCGCATTGACGACCACTCATTTGAGTATCGCCGTTTGATGGAGCCTACGCTGTTTTCGATTCTCGACTCGTTTCAACCCGAATTTATGATCAGTTACGGCTATCACGCCCCTCATTTTTTCGAGCCAGCCGTTTTTGATAAACTCAAACTCCCCTCTTTGCAAGCGGTCTCCAACATCGGTTATTTCGACACAAATTATTATCAAAGCGAGAATACCGCTTTAATCGAAAAGCATTTGATCCCCTACTTTCAACGCCGCGGCGCGCCCAATCCATTTTTCATTCCACTCATGGCCAACTACATTGCCCCCCAACCGGTCAAGACTGACCGCCGTTTCCCAATCGTTTTTGTGGGCAATTCTTTGGCGCGTCCCATAGAAGAAGTTCAAGAGTTATACGAACGTTTTCAAAGCCGCCCCAAACTAACCGAATATCTCAAACAAGCCGAACGAGATTTCGCTCAGTTTGATCCCTCTCTTAATCTATACAATTATCTGGATTCATATCCCATCCCAGAGGTCGAAACAGAAGAAGAAGCGTATGCTGTGTTCCGCTATTTGCTTTGCCAAGGCTCCGCTGCCCGGCGGATACAATTGTTGCAGCGAATCGCCCACAAAGGTTTAGCGCTATTCGGCGGCGATTGGAAATTTTCACTGCGCGACGATTCTCCCTTGCATGCCTGCTTGAAAGGCTATCTCCCTATTCACGAAGAACCACGCATCTTTTCAATGGGCCATATCTTTGTCAACATTCATTCTGTCGGCCATGTCACCGGCCCCAACATGCGCTACTTCAATGTGCCGGGGATGGGTGGATTTCAAATCACCGATGGGGCGTTTTCCGATTATTTAGAAGAGAACAAAGAGGCGGCCTATTTTTCAACCCTAAATGAATTTGAAGAAAAAATCGACTATTATTTGCACAACCATCAAGCCGCCGATGAACTCCGCGCCCAATCGCAAGAACGCATTCGGCAAGATTGGACCTATTCCAATTGGGTAGACAAGGTATTTGAGC
>CAZEZQ010000125.1:3161-5353 GCA_964516245.1 uncultured bacterium
CACCTAAAGTTGTAATTGTGATGCGGCTCACTGAAAAATTTCACTATGAACTTCGAAGCGCAACTCCATCATAATCTAAAGATTTTAAGACATCATTGCCCTTCATTTCTTGAACAACTTGGAGATATCGATTCTCTCATCCAGCAAACCCAGCAATACACATACGGCCCATATCACTTTGATTTCACTCAGCCTTATCATCAAGATTCCAGCCGAAATCCGTTTGATCCCCACTTACAATCATTCGCCAATCAACAATCCACGGCGATCGATCAAGCATTAAAAAATGGAGCACGATTGCTCGTTTTTTCTGGAATTGGAATCGGCCATCTGATGCCCCATATTCAAAAACATTTCTCGCTCTATCCCAACTGCGCCGTCATAATTTGCGAGCCGAATACAGAACGATGGGCTGCCGCATTGCGCTGCTTTTCATTTGAATTCATTATTCATACTCAAAATCTTTACATCTTCGGTGGCGCCAGCGCCAAACATAACGCCATTGAATTCATCCGTGCAAATTATCTCTATTTACTTGCATCCAACCAAACGAAATACCTTTTAGGAACGCTTCTACAAGACCCAGAAGAAACCGCTCCATACATTCAAATGGCAAAAGATATCGCTGCCTCTTCACAACAATTCAATGTGAAATTTGAAGAGACACTCGATCAATTTCATAACATCATTGCTATAAAACCTAAATCTCCAAAAACAATATGGATTGCTTCTGATCCAAATGCCTACATTCACTTCCCCATCGCCAAAGCCTTGCTTTCGGGATTCGCTGAAAATGGCTTTGACACAATGTTTGAATCATTCGATGATCCATTTGCCTCACCCATGCGAATCACGGGACGGTTTATTGAACATCCCCCCGATCTTATATTATCCCTGAATTGCTGGCCCTCCCTATTGTTAGAAGATTTGGGCATGAATGCAGAAACCGTAAAGTCAATCAAACGCCACCGCGTTTGCTGGATGGTGGATAACACCTCGATGTATGAAAATGTTGAACAATCGGAACTGGTCAAACACGATTGGGTATTTTGCAATGACCATACTTTTTTACCTTGGCTGAAAACGTTAACCAAGCATGCCCATTTTTTGCCGGTTGCCACAACCATCAACAAACCTGGAGCTGTTCGTGATACCCTCAAAGCAGCAATCAGCTATGCCGGTTCGCTTCCCAATCTTTTTGAATATTTCAACCGTCTCACTGATGACTGCCTGGCAATGATGGAGGAAGTTGAAACGTTACGTTCAGAAGACTATACAAAATCCTTTTATGAGCACTGGCATTCATTACAACCTGATTCCAATCAAAAATCTGATCTATTACAAGCAGCCCAACAGTTTGTACAAACCACCCAAAAACAGTTAACCAACGGTCGCGAAATAGTGGAATATTTTCTTTACAACGCCGCTACCTTTTTCAAACGCAAGAAAATCATCAAGTCTCTATTGCCTATTGGGTTGGTGGTTTATGGACCTGAAAGTTGGAAGGAGGTTCTGCCCACTCAATACAAAGACCGCTACCGCGGATTCATGCCCAATGAACACCTAGCCGATTGTTACACTTCCTCACAAATCAATTTGAATATCCACAGCCACCAACGCCCCACTAGCCTAAACGAACGCGATGTTGATGTGCCCATGGCAGGTGGTGTGGTGCTTTGTGATTGGGTGGAGGATATTGACGCGGGATATATGCAAGAAGGCAAGGAACTGGCGGTGTATCGCTCAGTTGATGAATTGCCGGATGTTGTGAATGCGCTGTTGAATGATCAAGACAAACAAGAGAGTATACGGCAGGCAGGCCAGAGGCGGGTTCAAAACGAGCACACCTTTGCGCATCGGGCGGCTAGTATATTGGAATATCTGGATTATAAAGATCAATCAACAGATGAGTAAGCAAGGGCAGAGAAACAACACTAGCCCTTGCCACCCGTTTACCATCAATCAACTATTTCAAACTCAACAAATACTTCATCAAAAAAGCTTCCATCGCTTCGTAATCGCGCTGGCGGCGAAACGATTCCAGTTGTTTGCGGTCTAATGAGCGGGATAATTTCAGCAAATCTTTGAACATTTGGATGCTATTTTTCAAATGCTGCGTGGCTTTGTTGTCGCTTTGCGTGCGCAACGCTTTTACATCCAGCCCTACAAATTCACCGTTTTGGCCGAATCCA
>CAZEZQ010000125.1:5363-10133 GCA_964516245.1 uncultured bacterium
AGCACATCCACTTGGTTAAATGCGCGCCGCAGGTTGATATAACCAAACGAACGGTCCTGGTCATACTTCAGTCCATTTTGATCGTTGAGGTGCACGCTCCCCAATTTTTTGTGCGCCAGCGCATAGGCCATATCATCTGAGGGGTCGAGCCCCGCCAGAATTGAGTGCGCCGATTCAATCAATACCCCCACACGGTCTGGATCAACTGTTTTGTAGACCAACCCCATAAAATGGCCCACGGTGGGGCAATACGATTGATCCATCGGTTCATTCGGTTTCATCTCACCCAAGATGCGAATGTTAGGGTCGTATTCCAGCATCATGTTCAGATATTCAATCATACGCTCAATTGATGCCACTGGGTCTTTGGCCTCACGCATGTAAGTCCCTTCGCGCGCCGGCCAGAGCACGACCAAACCGCAATCCAACATATTGGCGATGTCGATGCAGCGTTTGGTGCGGTCCCAGCAATATTGGCGGTCTTTTTTGCTGTTTGAGGTAATGGCCCCATCGATGGTGCGCGGGTCTTCCCAAATGCGAGGCGCCACAAACTCGGGTACCAATCCCTCTTTCTTCAACATGTTTTTCACTTTGGTACAGCCGCTTTTGGTTTTCGTCACATCCCAGTCGGCGGGGACCACATCATCATCATGAAACTGTACCCCATGAAATCCAAGTTTTTTGTACTCTTTGAGTTTATTGGCGAATGTACGCTCTTTGCGCACCGGCGGTCCGAAAGGATCCGCTCCCTCATGGATATTCCACGGCCCGAATGAAAACCGGTAGGAATCGTTTCGTGACATAATGGCTATTCTCCTCTCTCGTATTCGCGAATCCCCGCATTATGCCATATTTTCACTATCAATGAAAAGGCAATCCAACCAAATTGATTCACTTTTGAAGCTTTTGTTTCCGGTATAGCATTCGGGATAACAAAAAATGTGAATTAAATTAATATTCAAAAGGAATCCCTTTCCCAAGATTGCTGATCTTTACCCCCATTGTTGTGAAATGATTTTTTTGCCCCCCCTTATCAAGGGGGGTAAGCACCGTAGGTGCTGGGGGGATTTGGGGGTATGAGAAAAACCAGATCCCCCCTACCCCCCTTAATAAGGGGGGAAATCCCACTACCTCTCCCCTACCCCCCTTAATAAGGGGGGAAATCCCACTACCTCCCTCCTACCCTTTCCCATTCCATATTACATTAGGGGAGGAATAAAACAGCATTTTTGATCGGATGCATTTTGTTTAACAAACAAAGGATTTTTATGAAACGACGCCAATTTCTACAAACCAGCGCACTATCATCTATGGGGCTCTGCGCCACTCAATCATTTAGCAATCAAGATTCCAGTGAGAAGCGCCCAAACATTCTCGTGCTCATGGCTGATGACTTAGGCTACTCAGACCTGAGCTGTTTCGGTAGTGAAGAGATCAAGACTCCGGTGTTAGACCGGTTGGCCCAAGAAGGCCTGCGTTTTACCGATTTTTATGCAGCCGCACCGAACTGCTCGCCCTCACGCGCAGCATTGCTCACAGGCCGTATCCCTGCGCGTGTGGGGATGTATAGCTACGTCCCCCGCCAAACCCCGATGCACTTGCCGGATAGTGAAATCACCATTGCCGAACTTTTAAAAAAGCAAAATTATGATACCGCCCATATCGGCAAATGGCATCTCTGCAGCGATTTAACCAGCGGCGAGTTTCCCACACCCAGCGATCAAGGGTTTGATTATTGGTTTGCCACCGAAAACAACGCCGAACCGTCACACCACAATCCAACCAATTTCGTGCGCAATGGAGAAAAGGTTGGCAAAATCAAAGGCTATTCCTGCCAAATTGTCGCTGATGAAGCCATTGCATGGTTGAATCAACATCACAATTCTCAGCAGCCGTTTTACTTGAATGTCTGGTTTCACGAACCGCATCGAAAGGTGGCCGCTCCGCCTGAATTGCTCGAACGCCACCCGAATCGAAATGATGCCGCCTATCTAGCCTGTATCGAAAATATGGATCAAGCCATTGGACGGATTCTCAGTGAATTAGAAGAACAAGGATTGGCAGAGAATACGTTTGTAATGTTTACATCTGACAACGGGAGTTATCACGATGGTTCGAATGGCGGCTTTCGCGGCGCGAAATCATGGGTGTGGGAAGGCGGCATACGTAACCCTACCATCATGCGCTGGCCGGGCCATATCGATGCGGGAACCGAGTCTCACACACCAGCCTCGCTGCTTGATGTGCTGCCTACAATCTGCGGGGTCACCAAAACAAATCTGCCCAAACAACGAATTTTGGATGGCGTAAACTTGACCCCACTCTTTCAGAATAAATCCATTGAACGGGAAAAACCTTTATTCTGGTATTTCTACCGCACCGATCCCGCCTGCGCCATGCGCGAAGGCCAATGGTCACTCATTGGATACTTGGATGAAAAAGTCCCCCCAGGCCACAGCATACGCAAAGAGCATATGGAATACATCCAACGTTCCAAACTGAATCGCTTTGAACTCTACAATTTGGAAAAAGACCCCACCCAATCCAACGATGTGTCTCAAGAACATCCTGAACGCTTAGAGTCTTTGAAGAAAAAAATGATAGCTTTGCATTCGGAGGTGATTCAGGATGGAGTCACCTGGTTTGAATAAAGTAATTGGTGAGTTCTATGAAGTGAATTCGAAAAATTTGAATTGTCATTTTATTCCTCACCAATGAAATGGGGCCTGCGCGCCGTGGCGTGGAGGCTAGGAGGGGGTTAAGAGTTTCACTTATGGCTTCCATTCAACCCTCCCCTAATCCCTCCCAATCTTGGGAGGGGAATTGCTTCAATACACTGGCCTATTGCGAATAATTTTACGGATCATTGTAATAAATAATAAGACAAAACATCGATGAACAATCCATATTTTCAACGAAAACACATTCGATGCGCATGGACCAATGAAAAACTTCATCACTGATCCATGCGCACTATCTACTATTATTGCATCATCAACTCTTTGGGAGATTTTCGCTGAATTTTTTCCCAGTTTTTATCGGCTTTCCGGATATTCCCATTCATATCTTTCAGCCAAGTGGATTGAATATCTTTATCAAGATTGAGGTAAAGAACACCATCCACAATTTTCCAGACTTCGGGGTTCGATGCAAACTTCTTTCCAACCGAAACCCCATAAGCACAATACCCGCCGTATGCTGGAAGATATTTTTCCGGTTCTTTTTCAAACATGGCTTTGTGTTCTTCTGAAGCAAAGAGATACAAAACCCCCTGATGCTCCACCATATAATATCCACTGCCACGTTGTGCTTTTCCTTCACTGTGATACGAAACTAGATCGAATCCTCCAACACCCAAAGCAAGAGTGTGATACTCTTTTGAATGGGCCATGGCTGAAAAACTGATGAGACATGCAAGAATGATTGCATTGTTATTGGATGGAGCCATCGCCACAGCCCATGTGTCAAACTATCCCAATGCCTCAAAAGTGGCAAAAGAAACGGCAAAGATATTAATACAAAATAATCGGGAAAAATCCAGCTGACTTCAATAGGAATCACTTCCAAGAAAATTCGTATATAATACTGAAGACTGAACATTGAATCCTGAATCTCAAATCAGCCAAATTGGTGAAGAGCGAAGAACATGATTAACACCCTTGAAATCTACAATGAACTCAAAGAAAACATGGAAGAGAAAGCCGCGCATAATATTGCGAAATACATCGGCAAGATGTATGAAGATCTCAATAATTCAGTTACAAAAACCGAATTCAACGAATTAAAAAATGTAGTGCAAGATTTGGCTGATGCCCAGAAGCGCACCGATGATTCAGTCACAAAGTTGTCCCAAAAGGTTGAAGAACTCGCCGAAGCGCAAAGACGCACCGAGACTAAGGTTGAAGAACTTGCTGAAGCGCAGAAGCGAACCGATGATTCAGTCACAAAGTTGACCCAAAAGGTTGAAGAACTCGCCGAAGCGCAGAGGCGTACTGAGATTAAGGTTGAAGAACTCGCAGTGGCACTGAAGCAAACCGATGATTCGGTAACCAAATTGTACCAAAAGTTTGAAGAATTGGCAGAAGCTCAGAAAAATACCGACATTTCAGTAGCCAAGTTAGTTAAAAGTGTTGAACGCTTAGAAGAGGCGCATAACAACTTAGCCAAACAGGTTGGCGGCCTCAGCGAGACAATTGGCGGTGATATTGAAGATATTGCTTATATCGCGCTGCACCGTGTGCTGGGCGAAAAACTGGATTGGCAGGTTCAAGAACTAGAGCGCACTTGGGTGAAGTGGGATAACCGAGAAGTGGAAATCGATGTTTTCGGCCAGGCCATTGACCCCAAGCAACCCGAAAAAACCATTTGGATTGTGGGAGAAGCCAAACACAATCTCACTCTGAAAGAAGTAGAGAAATTTAAACATATTGTGGAACTTGCCCGTCTTAATTTAGAAGGCGAAATTTTTCCAGTTTGTTTCTGCTACCGCGCCCGCCCTGTTGTACAAGAAGCCATCAAACACGAAGGATTTCGGCTGCTGTTTTCGTATGGAAAATTGATATAAACATTTAGATTCTAACATGCAAATTCTGAAAGATTGTCATTCAGATTTTCAAGTTAAATCAATGTGTAATGATTTCATGGGAGTAATGAGTTTATTGGGAGGGCGAGGTTGCAAATGCGCCGTGGCGTGCTCCCGCCGAGCCTCGGTTGATGAATCGAAGGTAGTGGGTTAAACCGGCTCATTCGCCGCGGCGAATTCGCCCTCCC
>CAZEZQ010000126.1:0-10027 GCA_964516245.1 uncultured bacterium
TCCTTCATACTCACCATGTAATTCATGCAAACGCCAGCCAGGGAACAATCCAATTTCTTCAACATGTTCTGCTTGGTCTATTGCACCTAGCATATTTTCAAGTTTCGGTACGATTTTGGAAGGAAGCCCTTTCGCGTTTCATTCTGTATACAATCGACGTAAACCTTTGTGGCGGATAGTACGAATCATAATACAGTGTAGCGTGTTGCGTTACGGGAGACAACTCTATACTTTAAATATTGGGATTTTATGCCTGCCTTCGAATCGGTTTGACCAAATCATATTCGTTTCAGGCGAATGCATGCGAGGAAGCCATCATTTTCCCAAAAAACGGACAGGGCCTAGCAAGCCACTGGGGAGATACTCTTTCGTTTGGCTGCGTTCCAACCATTTGGCGATCAACGGTTGGTCTTGCATCGAACGGCAGTAATTGTAGGCCAGGGTGGTGACGCGGATTTTTAATTCTTGAGAACCCTTTTTGTAATTAGTGGGTAAGTCAAACCGGCGCTTTCCCCACCATTGCACGCCCAAGTGTTCAACATCCAGCCAGGCTTCGGCGGTTTCGTGTACGTTCCCGGCATCCAACGCAGTGGCCTCATTCGGAACCGATTGTAATGTGGTTCGATAAGTGATGGTTCCACTAAACGTTTTGAAATCCTCATGCTGGCTGAGGTCGATCAACTCATCCAACTCTGTTTCGAATGCATCGCCTTCAATGGGTTCAATCCGTACTTGCCAAGGTCCCTTAACCGTTTGGATGGATTGCAATTCATTTGTTTCAAGAGAGGCTGCCTTTCCAGATGGGGTGTTGTAATCAAACACGATTAATTTCGATTCGAGAGGTTTTAAGGCAAGGGGGATTTCTTGGTCCGAATCATACCCAATGGGTGAACGGTCGCCGGTTTCCATATCCCACAACCAGCCATAGGGAGCGTTTGGAGTGACCTTCATCTTTGTTTGTATGGTTTTGTCACGATGCAAGTTGGCAAGAAAATACATGTCCAGACCGTCATTTCGCCGATGGGCTGTCATCAAACGGAATTCACGGTCACTCAGTTGGATTGTCGGTTTGATGTTTCGGGCTGACATGCACGCATTGGCCCAAGCCATCAACTCATCGCTGTTGGATAACGGTTTGATTTGGCAGAGCGGGTTTTCTTTGAGTTGAGCCACAATATCACGCACCTGGCTTTGTCTTTCCGCATGATTCGACAAGCCGGGCGCGTCGTCTGGCAGCCGGTTGATAAAAGTCACCGGCACTCCTTGAGAGGCAATGCGTTCTACAATCTCGATGGTTTCAGGCTCGATATAGGTTGATTCGGCAACCACCAAAATATCGTAGCGCATGGGCCCGATCATCAATTGGTTATTTTCCACCCGTGACTCACTTAGCGTGGTCGAATTGACGTAATCCGAGCCGCAGCCGTTGTTGGTGAAGGCCTGCCAGAGTTCATGCCAATAATTGGGATGGGTGATCCAAGGGCTGCGGTCCAAGCCCCAACGGCTCCATACATCCGGCGTGGCTCCCAGCAGCGCTGCTTGATGCACCGGTGTGGTTTGTTGAAAGGCCCAGCTAAGCCGGGCCGCGTAATCCATCCAAAGGTGGACATAGGGCCACCAGGGATTTTGCTCGTTGAAGTAAGTCCCAAAGCGAATCCAGCCAGGGAAACCGGCTTCCGGTGGTGAGTAATTGAAACCGTGCAGCACCAGGTGATTGATGCCGGTTATGGCGTTCAAATCGGTGGCCTGTTTGATGTATTCGAGCGAGGCTTCAAATACTCCCCGGGTATTGGTCATCGCTTCACTACTGGCGATCTGTTTGCCGCGCTGGTGTGCCGCTGAGGAAGCGTATTTGTTCCAAACCGCGTAGCGTATGTCGTCAATGGCGACATCGTGCATCCACCCGCGGTTAAACAGCCATTGGTCGCCTTCGGGGATATCGGGCACCAGATAGCCTTCCAACAAATCGGTGTAGAGCCAGGGATACCCGTATGATTGATAACGGCTCTTGACCCCGATATCCTGGCACCAGCGGTGGAAAGGAACGATAAATCTTTCCTGAAACAGTTCGGCCAATGTCTTGCTATAGTCGTAACGCACCGCTCTTTGTGTCTCAACCAAATTTTCATCCAGCCATTCTGCATCGGCTTGAATGAGTGCGAGATAGTTTGATAAATCATACCCCCGGCGCTCTTTGAATATTTGCAGCAAGTCATGGGTCCAATCCGCCCCTTCCAACTCGATGCTGTCGCAAAACATGGAGCGGATACGCTGGCCCAGCGTTCCATCCAGATGCTCATTGAGCATATCGGACATATGATACAGATAATGGTTAACCGCCTCTTCATTAAAATGGTCCAACACCGGGCCATCGGCGCCGGGCGCGCCGTGCATCACATCACGAAAGCGCCGTTTCACCCAAATCAGCATGATGCGGTAGTTGCCTTTTGGAAGATCGATATTAATCAGGTTATTCTCTTGTAGGGGTGCATCTTTGATCTGGCTTAGATCATTTAGCGGATCGGGCATCCATTGCAGCATAAGAAGCTTACGGTTTGGTGTGGAAGCGGGGTCCAAGGTAATTATCGTGGGACCGGTTTTCTCAATCCATTCCACTTCCAACCCCTGGATGGTTTCATCTTCCGGCAAGAATTTACCACCGAAGGGCCAGCCCGAACCGACAATGAGATCGCTACGCATATCAAGTGATTCGGCCTCTGACAACAATGATTGCAAAATCTCGATCCAGGCCTCGCTCAGCCATTCCACCGGTTCTGCGCCGGTATCCACAGAATGTTCGGGCCATTCAATCGGGTTGATCTCAACGCCGCCAGCGCCAGCTTGGCGCATGATTTTCAACTCACGAATCACTTCGTCTTGGGTAATACGGTTGCCGTTCCACCACCAGCGGAAGAACGGGCGCGCCGATGGGGGTGGTGTTTTGAAGCCGTCATATATAGATGCAGAAGAACTCTGTGCAGATGCCCGGCGTGGAAATTTCGAGTGCAACAAAGCCAAGCTTGCGACGGTTGTTTGGAGAAAATCTCTTCGTTTCATTGTGAATCCTATTCTCACAAAATATCCAAATTGCCTTTCACCCAATGGGCCATTTTGCCAATACCTTCTTCGACACATATATTGGGTGACCAGCCCAGACGTTGTTTAATCCTGGCATTATTCATAATACATACTTTTTGATCCCCCGGCCGCCAATCTCCCCATTGGGCAGCAATTTTTTTCCCCAGGGCCTTGCTTAACAAGGGCTCAAATTCGTTCCAAATGCTGATGCTATTTTTAACCCCGCCGCCGATGTTAAATACCTCACCTTGCACAGAATCGATCCGGTCGGCCGCCAGGCGATAGGCATCGATTAAATCGTCTACCCACAACAGATCGCGTACTTGCTTGCCATCGCCGTAAATGGTTATGTTTTTGCCTTTGAGAGCCGCGATGGTGAACCAGGCCGCCCAGCCCTGGTCTTCTACCCCGAACTGGCGTGGGCCGTAAATCGCCGATTGGCGGAACACCACTGTGCGCAAACCGTAGATCCGATGGTAATCGCGCACGTATTGATCGGCCGCGCCCTTCGAGCAGCCATAGGGAGAATGAAAATCAAGCGGACAGGTTTCGTCGATCCCTTCGGGATAATCACGATACACATAACGGCCGGCATTCAATTCAATCTCAATATGCTCCATCCCGCCATACACTTTGTTGGTTGAGGCAAACAGGAAAATTGGATTGAGTTCTGCCATCCGAACGGCTTCAAGTAGATTAAAGGTTCCCAACGCATTGATATCAAAGTCGGTTCGTGGATCGGCCACAGAAGTGGTGACGGCTACCTGGCCCGCCAAATGGATCAATACATCCACATCGCGATGGGTTTTTAGCAAGGCGTGGGTTTCATCTTCCCGCCGAATATCGCATAAGTTAAATTCGATTGAAGGGTGCTGGGATTGCACCCATTCGAGGTTGGTTTCTGATCCTCGCCGCGACAAATTGTCGGCAATCACCACACTTTGTCCATCTTGAGCGAGCCGATGCGCCAAATTCACACCAATAAAGCCCGCTCCACCGGTTACTAAATACTTCCCCATTTTGATTTTCGACTCCATTCGGGTTAGCCGGTGAATCAAGAATCCACCTGCCATACATCGTATCGATACAAGGTATTCGATAAGAAAACAACAATTTTGCATTATCCGGGTATGCATAAACTCGATCAAGGCTTGAAAGACAGGCTTGAAAGACATAGAGAAGTGGCGCCCAATCCATATGCAAATCCATTTGCAATGGCTTGACAACAATACTTTGGGGAAATACAACTAAAAGAGATGGTAAAATTGTGGTACGTTTTGAAGCCCTTCCCGCCTTGAGGGAAGCCGTTACAATCCAACTTTACTAAAAAGCAATGTCCAGGGATGCCCGAGCGGCCAAAGGGAGCAGGCTGTAAACCTGCCGGCGTTAGCCTACGAAGGTTCGAATCCTTCTCCCTGGACTTTTTTTATGATCCAAACCAATCAAAGTTTCAAATTCATGACGATTGACGAACGTTTCGAACTCATTTCACGCAACACCGAAGAGGTGCTGACCGAAGAGCGTCTGCGCGAATTTCTGCAAAACGGCGTGCCGTTGCGCCATTATATCGGTTTTGAAATTTCGGGAGAAATTCACTTGGGCACCGGCATTCAATGCATGGCCAAGGTGGCCGATTTTCAAAAAGCCGGTGTGCAATGCACCATCTTTCTTGCCGATTACCATAGTTGGATCAACGACAAACTGGGCGGGGATCTCGATATTATTCGTGAGATGGCTTATGGCTACTTTGCGGAAGGATTGAAGTGCTGTTTGCGTGCCGTCGGGGGTGATTCTGATAAACTCAATGTGGTGTTGGGCTCCGATTTGTATCAACAAAATCCCGATTATTGGACAACCTTTCTCGAAGTTTGCAAAAACACCACACTGAACCGCATCATGCGCTCCATTACCATCTTGGGACGCGCGGAAGGCGAATCGGTCGATTTCGCTAAATTGATTTATCCGCCCATGCAGGTGGCCGATATTTTTGCCCTGGGGGTTAATATTGCTCATGCGGGCAACGATCAGCGCAAGGCCCATGTGGTGGCCGACAAAGTAGCCCATCAGATCAAAACCCAACCCTTGAAGGGGCCGGATGGCAAATCGATCGCGCCTATCGCAATTCACCACCATCTCTTGATCGGACTGGGAAAACCGCCAATGTGGCCGATTGACCCTGACCGCATCCAAGAAGTGTGGGCTGAGATGAAGATGAGCAAGTCGAAACCTAACACAGCAGTCTTCATCACAGATGAGCCCGAAGAGATTGCCCGCAAAATGAAAAAAGCCTTTTGCCCTGAAGGCGAGACCGAGTTCAACCCAGTGCTCGATTGGGCCAACTATACGATTTTCGCGTTGAACCGCGGCCCTTTGCGCATCGAGCGCAAAGAAGAACACGGCGGCAATATGGATATCGGCACCTATGAAGAATTGTGTGATGTCTTCGCCAAAAAAGAATTGCATCCAATGGATTTGAAAGTGGCCGTGGCAAAAAGTATCGCCGATCTTCTGGCGCCCGTGCGAGAGCATTTCTCTCAAACAAATGCCAAACGGCCGCTTGACGAATTGCGCAAATATATGAAAAGCAAGAAACTTCGGTAATGGATAACACAACATGATCGCAATTATCGATTACGAAGGCGGAAACCTTACTAGCGTGCAACGCGCTGTTAAACATGTCGGTTTTGACAGTGTGATCACCCGCGATCCATCCGAAATCGCTACAGCCGAACGCTTGATCTTTCCTGGTGTGGGCGCTGCGGGGGCTTCGATGGAGGTGCTTACCAACACTGGCCTAACTGAAGTGGTTACCGAAGAAGTTGTCAACAAGAAAAAACCATTTCTTGCCATCTGCATTGGCATTCAGATTCTGTTTGAACACAGCGAAGAAGACGATGTGGATTGCTTGGGTTTTTTCAAAGGTGAGGTGAAACGCTTTCCCGAACACGCACCCCAGGGCGATATCAAGATCCCTCAGATCGGTTGGAACCAAGTTACGCAAACCCGCTCCCACCCGATTTTTGCGGGTGTACCGAATCAAACTGAGTTTTACTTTGTGAATTCGTACTATTGTGTGCCCCAAGCCCCTGACGTAACCATTGGCGAAACCGATTACGGTTTGCGATTCACTTGTTCGGTTGCGTGCCAGAACATTGTTGCCACTCAATTTCACCTGGAGAAAAGCGGCCCTGCGGGATTGCGGATGCTGAAGAATTTTTGTAAGTGGACACCGTGATTTAAGCCATTACAAGAGGATGTACCGATACTTCAGCCAACCATGCGGCGTATCGTAATGCCTGCTGAATATCTTCTTTTTCTAAATAGGGATACGCCTCTATGATTTCATCATGAGTCATGCCATTGGCAACCAAATTTAGAACAAGTGACACAGTTACACGCATACCTCGTATACACGCTTTGCCCCCCATTTGATCTGAACGAATTGTAATACGGTCGAAAACTTTCATAAACGAATACTTTACTTTAAAGAGAGTCGGTCTGATAATCATTTTATCATATAATGAACTTCTACATCATAGGAAATAAAATGGATATTTCAAATCCGCATGATTCGTTCTTCAAGTTTCTTCTAAAAAAAGTTGATCGTGCAGTTGATTTCGCCCGCCATCAAATTCCATCACATATTGCGCAACATCTACGATTGGAAACAATTACACCTGTGTCGGATACGTTTGTAGATTCAGAGTTGAAGAATCATTTTTCAGACGCCTTGTTCAAAGTTCAAACTCTTTCTGGAGAACTGGCGTACCTCTACTTTTTGGTGGACCACAAAAGCTCACCAGATGCAGGTGTGGGAATTCAACTGCACCGATATATCAATCAAATCTGGGATTTGCAAATCACCAATCATCCACGTTCGTTGCTTCCACCAGTGATTGGAATCGTGATCTATCATGGTTCGAGTCCTTGGAATGTTGAAACCAACATAAAAAACCAGATGAATTGCCCTGATGATATATTGCCTTACCAGCCGGTTTACAGCTACCTGCTCATTGATTTATCCACCATCAGAGATGACCAACTTTGCGGTAGAGCCGAGTTGAGGGCTGCGCTGATGTTGTTGAAATATATCTTTCACCCCAATCTAAGAGACTATGTTCCGGCGATTTTAAGAGTGCTTAGAGAAGGTCGCGATCAGCCTGATTTTCTTGCCTTTTTTGAAGCATTTCTGCTATACTTATTTGATTGCCTGAATCAGAAACATCATAGCGAAGTAAAGAAAATAGTTCAAATTGAACTTCGGGAAGAAGGAGAGCAGGTGATGCTGACAATTGCAGATAAATTCAGAATGGAAGGCCGTGAAGAAGGCCGTGAAGAAGGACGTGAAGAGGGATTGGTTAAGGGGATTCAAAAATTGGTGCGATCAAAATTTCAAGACTTGCCGTTGTCGATACATGAGAGAATCACTTCAATACACGATCTATCCATTCTGGAAAAGATCATGGACTTGGCGATTGAATCTGAATCACATGAACAATTCCAACAAGAATTGGACTCAGTTCTCTCCCGTAAGTATAAAAAAGAAGGCCATTAAAAAAAGTTTGTTCATGATTAAAGCTTTTTTTCTTTCATTACGTTTCATCCAGATAACCAAATAATCCCCCTGTTCGCCATGGCGAACAGGGGGATTATTAATGATCGGCTGAATTTGTGTCTCAATTATGATGTTCACTGTTTTTATAATGCTCGGATAGCACATCATACCCAAAATCACCGTCGAAATCGCGCCAGACGGCATGTATGTGGTTCGCCCCGCCTTGGGTATTGTCGTACTCGAAAATAAAACCCGGGCCTTGCACTGCATAATAATGCCCTTGGCTTGGGTTTAATCCACCGCCCCAGGCGAAGTAGAGTTTTTCCATCCCGGCTTCATGAATATTCTTCATATCCTGGTCGGCTAATTCGGGGCGCAGTTTGTGCACATATACATGAATCAATTTGAGCAACATCTCTTGTTGCTCTTCATTTAGCTCTGATGCTTTGATGCCTTTCGGCTTCATGGGATCCACACGTTTCTTGGCGCCGGTCAAGATATCTGCCGGTGCTTGTTCGGCAAAGATGGCTTTTTCTTTTTGGTTGTCATTCAGCATCTTCACCAATTTCCGGCCGTAATCTTCTTCTTCCTTTAACACCCGTAATCCCTTGTGAGGACCACTTTGTACATTGGCTGGATTGGCTCCAAAAAACATCGGTGTACAGGAGATCATTTCGCCATCATGCAGGGTAAAATTCAACGAGAGATGGTGGCCTTCAAGACGCCAGCCCCATGTGTTTTCTACACCCGGTTCGCCAAAAATAGTGATGTAATATTGTTCGGCATCACGCCGGGGAGCGTAATCTTCAATCACATGCAATACATGCTCCAACACCATTACCATGTTGGTTTTCCAGTACCCTTTGTGACTGAGTGGAGTCTGAATCAATGCATGCGCCAATAAACGCTGGTGTTGTTCGAGTTCTTTGAACATCACCCCTTCACGCTCTTTGGGGAAAAAATGCCAATTGATGCGTTCATCATCTTGCATGGGAAAGGTTGCTTTTTCGCGTAAACCATCATCCAATCCGTCCAGAAAATTGTTGGCTGCGGCAGACATCTCTGAAATGATTTCTTGAGCCTTATTGTGGTGCATTGCTTCTGGAGCAATCGATACAGTTAAACCAATAATCAAGATAGAAAACAGAAGAAAAGTGCGTTTCATAATTCATCCCCTACAGAAAAGTTGATATAAAAGATCGTTCAAGTAAAGATACGCCTGAAATTCTAAATTGAATAGGGCGCATAAGAAAAACGATTACGGTTCATACATTTTATATTGCTATATTGATAGCGAACGCATTAGAATTTGTATCCCCCGTTTTTTGTACCGTTCAGCCGCGCGCGCGTTTCCCTTTCTTCCTCCTTCGATTACTATGTACTTCAGCAATTCATATAGATAGTAAAATACATTGCGTATTTGAGAATCGTTGGTTTTGCAGCGTTTTTGGCCATATCCACGCCAAAAACCGGGGGTGGAGATTCCACAGTAATCCAACACGGCAAATTCAATTTCCGGGTCGCCCCACAAACCACGATCCCAATCGATAAGACCGGACACTTGTCCATTTTCATTTACCAAAATATTTTCATGCCAAACATCCATATGCAGTAAAGAGGCTTGCACAGGGCGATCAAAGAAATGAATGTGGCGGTCTAACGTTTGCCGCAGCAAATTCTCTTCATCGGGCTGCATATGTCCAACCATGACCAAATCGTCTACCAGTTTGTTCCACATAATATGGAAGGCATCCACCCAATTATTCTGCGGTTCCATAGGCCGATGCGGACCTAAATAACCAAATTGTTTGGCGGTAATTCGATGGACTTGGGTTAAATATTTTCCGATTTGCTGCATTACAAGTTCATACGAAGAAGGAGCCGCCTCAGTGAGAGGGCGTCCCGGCAAGCGTTCCATCAAAATACAATCGCGCTGCAAAATTTGCAAACTGTCGTCATAAGCCAAAACCGTTGGTACTGGAACGGAAGTATTTTCTTGAACGATACGGTGGATTTCAGGTTCTTGCCGCATCATATCGCGTTCATAAAAAAGAAAAACAGCATCGCGAGGTGGAGCGATTCGCAGCACCCATTGATACTCTCCCGCAAAGACATAATACGAAGAATTAAACAAACCTGTGCCAATTGGAGAAATTTCCAATTCCCCATTCACTTCAGGCCCTTGAGCCCGAACCCATCTCTCAAGCAATACAGGATCAAATATCATTTTATAATTTCACTTTTGAATTATGAGAATTTATCTCTCCGTATTTAATGAAGATTAGGGGGATTTTATTTTACCCCCCTCTTATGGAACACCTTTGTAAGTGCTGAGATTTAAATGGTTATGCATACTATTCACGGAAATCAGAAGCCGTTCAATCAAACCGGCTC
>CAZEZQ010000127.1:0-6491 GCA_964516245.1 uncultured bacterium
GCGTCCCGCCTGCTCAATATGTAGATGCAGGCGAGGACGCCTGCGCTCCAAAAAAGACTTTTTGCCAGACCGTCTTATCTTGTATGTTTCGAACCTTTCCATTCAAAAAAAGGAGGAGGTGAGAAGCGGATGAGAGATCTTCTCACCTCCGCGCGGAATTGAAGGAAGGGGTTAGAAACTATGATTTCTGTTTCTCTTTCACGTTCAAATCGTTATCAACCCAGGCGGCGCCGCCGTCGTATGCGTTATTTTGTGCGGCCCGATATTCTGCCCACGTATCAACCGTGCCGGTAAGTGTGGCGGTCCCGTCTTCGACATTCACGAGAATTTCAAAGCGTCCTACGTAGGGGTCACCTTCCCATGCATCGGTGACTCTTTCATCGCTGTTTTCATCGCTGTGTGAAAATGACCCATGTTGGAAGCATGTTGAATCGTTTCATAAATTGCTTCTACCTCCTATTAGATTTTCTCGTTTTGTAGTTTGCGTTTTCAATATGCTCTTCTAAGTATGATTCTTTGTGTTTGTACTGCAATCGGTGAAACTCTTAATTTTCAGGGTGGGGGGTTGTTGTGTTCGATCCCCCCGGCGCCTGCGGCGCCACCCCCCTTAATAAGGGGGGTGAATGAGAAACCGGCTCGGCAGGAGCACGCCACGGCGCATTTGCAGCCTCGCCCTCCTTTTGGGTTTGTTACACTGCTTCGTTTGCGCGGTCTCGCACTTCAACCCATATGCCTGATGGTTTTTCGAGATACCAATAATTCGGCAGTTCGTCCGGGCGGCGTTTTTGAAAGGTCAAATGATCGTTTTCTTTTCGTACCAATCCCATATCGACTTTGTCAGCCAAGTCAGAACGCACACCTACCGCTTCTTCATCATTCACCAAGCCGATGACCTGCACATCTCCATCGTCGGTGTGATAATTCTTTTCCAATTCGAATTGCGGGTGTTTAGGCGGGCAATGAATCATTGTTCCTCCTTGGATCAATTAACTCGGGGTGTTCAATTAAAGGTGTTGGGGCCGGTTCGTGCTTCATCAAATGTTCTAAAAGCGTTTCTTTCAGATAACTTAAATCGCCTGTCTTATTGATGGCTTCGTCAATCAGCTGAGATTCGCTCCAGCAATATGAAAATTCCGGTTCTGTGATCGCCACAATATGCACGCTTTTTTCGATCGCTTTCATTCTGTTTAAAATCTGAAAAATATCCTGACTGGGCCGAAAGACATCACACAACAAGACTTCGGGCATTTCGCGTTTGAACAATTGCAAAGCCTTTTTGGCGTTTTTTGCGACAGTCACTTGATAGCCTTCTTCTTCCAGGGTCTTTTTGTAGAGTTCTTGCAAACAAGGTTCGTCTTCTAGCAACAAGATTTTGTGGTTCGAGTTCATGATGCTCCTTTCATGGCTGCCTAACTTACTCATTTGTTCTTCTGTATACTCATTTTTCTGATTCGACCGTGTTTGGTTCATGGTTTGTATCATCCAATCTTTTGATGATTTGCTTGGACGAGGCTGCGGGGCCAGTCAAAAGCCCCCTCACCCTAACCCTCTCCCAGGGGGAGAGGGGATTGTTGAGCGAAGGATTTTAAGTATCCTCAGTATTAAATGAAGGTAAGGGGTAGATCATTTTTACCCCCCTCCTAACTTCCCCCATTTCATTGGGGGAGGAATGAAAAAGAACTTCTGATGGGCGATTCGCCACGGCAGACTTTGAGCCCATCCTACAACTTCGAGCCCACATTCAGGGTTTCTTTATTTTTGAATCATATTTTGAAATGATTCGTTCATCTGAATGCCGGTCGAGCACCAATCCTTTGAACCGCTATCTTCTTTTAACCTTTGCATGGCGATAAATCCAAAAATCTCAGAAGATGCTCTTCCAATGGGGTTGACCCTGGTTTCATAGTACAACAACAATCCTTGCTTTTGCAACAAAAAGACTTCTTGAAAAGGCTGTCCTTGGCGCAAGCGGGATTCCATATTTCTTGTAGTTTTTACACTATTGCCGTCACCAGCGCGCCACATTTCCAAGATATTCGCGCCCAACAAGTTTTCCATTTTTTGACCAGTTTGGTAGCAGAAGGCTGGATTAGCAAAAAAGATCATTCCATACAGATCAAACATGACGATACCATCAGGAAGAGCGGCGAAGGCTTGCTTATACAATTCCAATTCACGCTCCATCGATGCATTCTCAATCGAACTTTTTAAGAAAATATATCGTACACCGTCTTCTTCGCAGCCCTCAACTTGTACCGGCCATGCTCCGGCATCGATGGTTTTGAGTTGCAACTCGATAGAACCGCCACATTGTTGACTGATAAACCGCTCAAATTGTTCACTGTCATAATCGCTCAAACACAATTCTTTGAAGGAACTCCCTTCCCATTCCTGAAAACCGCCAAGCTTTTCTTCGGCTTTTTCGTTCATGGCAACGATTCGGGTTGCTTCATCAACCGCCAACCCTGGAATGGGGGATTTTTGGAAAACCGAAATTTGATTGATTTCTGAAATATGAGTTGTATGGTCAAAGTGTTTTAAGGCTTCGTTGGTAAAGAAATTGTCCATTACGATTCCTCTATATGTATTAAATTGTGAACGTATTTACTTAATGTCTCTATACAATAGGTGATAAGGCGGGAAATATCTATCAGGGAATCCACCATTTGAATATTACAAACAAGCAAAATACTTATTTGTTTACTGACAAACCGGCAAAAAATCTGGTCCAGAAAACGACGATCCGGCAAAAAGTAAAATCCAGCATTTTGATGTATCACATCTTGGAGCGCAGGCGTCCCGCCTGCTCTATATGTAGTTGCAGGCGAGGACGCCTGCGCTCCAAAAAAGACTTTTTGCCGTCTTTACTGGTTGTTTTCCACCATCCAGCGAACGGCAAATTCGGTGAGTTCATTGGCGTCTTTCAAATGTAATTTTTTCTTAATGTTGGCGCGGTGAGTTTCAATTGTTTTGATGCTAACATTTAGCTTGTCAGCAATTTTTCGAGTGCCCAACCCTTCACCCACCAGCTGCAATACTTCAATTTCACGATCGGTCAAACTTTCTAAATCTGAATCACGGTGTTGGGATACTATATCCTCAGAATGAAACGACCAATCTGATGCCTCTGCATGCCGGTAAATGTTTCCATTTAATACGTGTTTTGCCGCTTCTACAATATTGGAAATCGCATCCGATTTATTGATATAGCCATGCGCACCGGCTTTAATCGCGCGGTCGGCAAATTGTGTTTCTGAATGAATGGAAACCACCAAAATGGACAAATGGGGATGCTGGGCCTTTAATTGTTTGATCAATTCAAGCCCACTGCCTTCCGCGAGCGACAGATCAAGCAACACCAAATCCGGTTGTTTCGATTCAACCAGAGTTATGGCCTCGCTCGCACCACTCGCTTCTCCGCAAATTTCCAAACCTTCTTCACCGCGAAACATATCCATTAATCCCCGGCGTACGATAGGATGGTCATCTACAATGAGTATTTTCTTCTGTTTTTCAATTGTCTTATTCAAGATCCTGTTCTCCAGAGCTCATAAGCAGTCGAACCGTAGTTCCACCTTTTGAATTGGTGAAAATCGACATTTCCGCTCCAATTATTTCTGCCCGATACCGCATAATTTTGATCCCTAATCCGCCATTGCCTGCCTCTTCATTCAATCCACTCCCATTGTCATGAATAGAAAATTCTATTTTGTCTTCATATTGTCTATGAACGATTTGGATTTGGGAAGGTTTTGCATGTTTGACAGCATTGTTTACTGCTTCTTGTACGATTCGGTAGACTTGCAAGACTTTTTGTTTGTTTTTTAGAGACAGCGTTTGATCGCTTTGAAATACACATTCTATTGCGTAATATTGTTGTATATTTCGGGCGAGATCATCCAAAGCGGAGAACAATTCATCCCCGTTCATTTCAATGGGGATCAAACCATACACAATTTCACGAATGTTATTCAGTGTTTTTTGCAATCCTTTTACAAGGTTCTGAGCGTCTTCTACTTTGGGCAAGGTTTGCTTTTGTATTAGTTTCGCCATTTTGTTGGCTAAAAATCCCAATCCGGTGATTTCTTGACCCACCGAGTCATGTAAATCCTGCCCAATTCTTCTCTGCTCGTATACAGTCAAGTTCGATAATTCTTGTTGAAGTTTTCGTTTTTCTTCTTGCATGCGTTTTTCACCGGAGATGTCTTCAATCACCAAAATCGCATAAGCAAATTCGCACATGTCATCGGAAAGTATGTAAGAAATCGTAACTTTCCCCCACATTTCATTTCCATCACTCCGTTGAAAACGTTTTTCTGCTGTAAAGGTGCTATCACCGGGTTGAAACAAGCGGTGTGAGAATTCTTGAAATTGGATGGCGTCTTTGGGGTGGCATAGTTCATGAAGTTGTCTTTCGATCAATTCTTTTTCACTATAATCCAACATTCTTTGGAGAGCATTATTGCAATGAATCAATTTGAATTCTTTGTCGATTAAAACCATCCCCACCCCCGCTTCTTCAAAAACAGAGCGGAATTTTCTCTCGCTATTGCGGAGAATTTGGTAGGCTTGATGGCGTTCAACAACCCGGCCCAGTTGGATGCCTATATCCTCCATCACCTTCACTTCATCGTTATCTTTTGGGCGCATTTGAGTGGTATAGAATTCCATCACAGCTGTAATTTCAGACCCCACCCAAACAGGAACCGCTGCCGCTGTGCGAATTTGTTCGGCGTTTTTCATATAGGGTTTCAATTTGGACCAAAGGTTTACATCTTCCACCCAAAGGCTTTCTTGCACTTTGATGACATGGCTTGATATGCCTTCTTCTCCACATAGTTCAGTGCTTTCAATGAAGGGTCGAAATTCATCTTCATCAATTCCAGAGCGAATATGCCACAGATTGGTGGGGAGAGGCATAATTTCATTGTGATAACTGCAGAGGTGACCTACTTCCCACCCTAATGCATCACATATTTGACCCATACCGAAACGGAGAGCTTGCTCGATGGTTTCTGACTGATTGGCCTCAACAGTGACCTCATGCAATAATTGTAGATAAACTTTTGTATTATCATTGTTGTCAAACATAATATTATAATCAATCCAAAAAAATTTTTGCATTTTTCTTCCACTTTTAAGAGCAAATTAGATACCAATGGGGTTAAATAGAGAACAATCAGATACATGTGAATTGCTTGTAATCACTATAAAATAAAAGATGTTTCTTTTCTAAACAGTCTTGTATCGAAATTGGTGGAGAATTTAATGGGGTTAAAGAGGTATTGGTTTTTGAATTGTGAGTTATTTAATTTAACCGGTTCTTATGAAACACCTTGATGTATGTACAGAGATTTAATTGGTTATGCGTACGCTTCGTTGGTGGGCTGAAACCCACCCTACAATCTGATACAATCAGCTACAATCAGCGTTTGATAAAAATTTCATTTATCTTTGGTTCGTTTTATGCGTAGTGAAAGCAGCATTCGAGGCAGGCACGGGGGCAGGCACGGGGGCCTGCCCCTACAGAGAGATTCCACTATATTTACAATAATTCAAATACAAAAATTCAAATGTTTTTGGTTAGGATTTGTTGTGGTTGCGGTTGACTTCCATCATTCGAATTTTGCTTTCTTCCAAGCGGAAATTGGTTTCAAAACAACACAAGATATCCAAATATTGCTCTAGGTATCGGGTAAGAAGAAATTTATCGAGCACGGTTTGCCTGGCATTTTCTCCCATTTGTTTTTGTAGTTTTTCTGATTGTAAGAGTTGCACGATTCTTTCGGCTGCTTCGTCTACAGACGAAACCAAGAATCCGTTTTCGCCATCTTTGATCTGATAACGAATTCCACCCACGTTCCCCCCAATTACCGGGGTGCGTTTCAACATCGCTTCCGCCACGGTTAATCCAGACCCTTCGCGGCGCGACTTTTGCAGCACCACCGCTGCCCGCCGCTGCAAAGCGTTCACCAACGCCGTGTCTTGATTGCTAACAATTAAAATTCGCTCATCTCGATAATTCAGAAGCGATTCGTAAACATCCTTGCCTTCGGGATCGTCGGCGGCCACATTGCCCAGCAGAACCAAGGTAGCATCGACCTGTTTGCGCGCTTTTTGAAAGGCTTGGATCACCCCGACCGGGTCTTTCCAATAATCAAAACGTGAGATTTGCACTACCAACGGGAGATCGGTGGGGATGTTGTGGTGCTGCAAACGCTCTTCGATCTCTGAGTCATCCAACTCGCGATTTTTGATGGTAAAAGGATCGATGGCGGGCATGAACAACAATTGGGGGATGCTGACATCCTGCGCGTATTCATGGCACGAAACGATCATCGAATCGTACATTTCCACATAGGGTTTCAGAAAATTCCACGCTTCTTTATTGGGCTGGCTCAAATCAACATGGCAGCGCCACATCCAAGGACCTTTGCGCCGGTAATGTTGAATCATGCCCAAAGGTTGGGGGTCGTGCACGATAATGGCAT
>CAZEZQ010000127.1:6501-9915 GCA_964516245.1 uncultured bacterium
TCGGTGAGGTGGTTGCGCAAACAATTTTCATAGATCACTTCTTCGTAAATTTGCTTTTTGCGAAGGGAAAGATTGATGTCATCTCCCTGCAGGGCATTGTGAATCTTTTTGGTTATCCCGAAGTAATCGGGCGAACCTTGAATGACCCGCCAGCCGGATTTAAGCCCTACACTGTTCATCAAAATGGTCAAAGAGGAGAGGAGTTCGGCTACCCCCCCTCCATAATAAGTCGAATTGACATTGGCCAAGTGGAAGCCTTGCAAAGGTTTGGCTTTTGCATAAATCCGCTCAACCGCCTCCGAACCTATAAATGGTTCGTAATCGTCCAACTGTACAACGCGGGGTCTATTCATAGTCTCATCCTTGGAACCAGATTTTGCGCTTCTCATTATATTTCACTTGAGATAGAACGAAATAGATTCAAACGGGAGGTATACGGTCCTCAATGTCATTAACTTAAAGGATTTTGCTGTTAGGAGGGCGAGGCTCCTGCCGAGCCGGGCTCTTGTTTAAGCAAATTTCTACTCACTTGGGAAACACACAAAAGCGGTATTTGGAATACCTGCCGAGCCGGGCTCTTGTTTAAGCAAATTTCTACAAACCCAATTATATAATTTGGTCTTAAGTTAATGACAATGATTCGGTACTGTATTACGTATAATTATTTGTTGGAGTAAGAATGGGTTTTGTTTTGCCGTTTTTGCGATTGGTTACTGTGAAGGAGAGAATGCTGCCGTATTTTGTCTTTTCGTATTTCCATGTGGATGGTGAGATAGATCCAATCAAAATACTTTAACCACTGCCAGGCAAGAATGATATTTTTACCGGGATTTACATTTTTGGCATCAGCAACCAAAAAAACAATTTGCCAATTTTCATCATTCAAAATCATATCAGACAAATGGCCTAATATCCCGTCTTCGGCTTCTATGCCGCATTCCATGGCCTGGCGAAAGCTGCGCAATGTTCCAAATTCATTGTTAGATGATAATGAATCGGCAGCCAGGTTGGAATGCTGCATTGATTCGACTGTCGATGAACTCTCATCCTTAGAATCGTTCCAGTAGGGATTCCATTTGAAATGGCGGAACAATTCTTTTTCGTCATTTCGTGTCAGCTGATATTGCGAATCAAGATGAGGACAGTTTTCAACTTCTTGTTTGGTAAAATATCCTGGGAAGGATTTGCTATTCCAATCGGGTGTTGAGAGTTCATTTATATAGAGAAAAATCTTTCTTCCTGGAAGCCAATCGCCGACATCCACTACCAGATAACGCAGTTCACCGAATTCATCATCAAAAAAGAAGTCAAATAATTTGCCTATTGCGCCGTCGTTACAACTCACCGTGTAACCGATCAGCTCACTCATACTTCGCAACATGATGTAAGTTCCTCTCGACCAAAACGTTACATTATGTGTTTTTAATATGGCAACACAAAATGCTGACTTATACTTTTTGCCGAAGCGTCAGTAGATCAAATCAAGCAATTCGCATACCATAAATTGATTATAAAAAAACATTAAAACAATCGCATTTATAAAAGCAACATACGATTGCCATTCCTATGAAACTTGGAATTACCAATTTATTCTGAAAAATCGTTGTGACTCCACATCACGAAATTGTGTGAAAAATACACGTTTTTACAGTATGGATTTCACACATGTGGGCTAACCCAATTCATAATTATTGAAAAACCCTTTGCTCCATTGGTTTTCATGAGTGGTATGCAGTTTGCGTTTTTAAAGATCAAAATTCTTTGGATTCATAATTAGAATTTGTATTAACGAATGAAAAGGAGTAAAACATGAATACAACAAAATTCAGATTGTTTTATGCATTGGTAGTACCGATTGCATTTCTGATGACTTTTGGAACTCTCACGGCGGTTTCCGCTCCCTCTATGACAGAATTCGAACAAACAATTGTTAATGTAGCAGATGACATATCTCCATCGGTTGTAAGTGTGGAAGTTGAAAAAAATTTGCAACAAGATCAACCCCAGGGATTCCAATTTCCATTCGGCCAGGAATTTTTCGAACGTTTTTTTGGTGAGCCCCAACCGCGAAACAATCAATTTCGCAGAAGGGGTGGAGGCTCGGGATTCATTGTTTCAAAGCAAGGACATATCGTAACGAATCATCACGTGGTGAAAGAGGCCGATGAAGTCACAGTCACACTGGCTGACGATCGTGAATTTCAGGCTGAAGTAATCGGTGGAGACCCAAGAACCGATGTCGGCGTAATCAAAATCGATGCTTCCAATTTGGAACCTCTCAAATTTGGCAATTCTGAAGACTTGAAAGTTGGCCAATGGGTGTTGGCCATGGGGAATCCAGTCGGTTTTTCTCAAACCCTAACAACAGGGGTTGTGAGTGCAAAAGGCCGCAGCACGGTAGGCATTACCGATGTGGAAGATTTTATCCAGACCGATGCCGCCATCAATCCAGGAAACTCAGGCGGCCCCCTTATCGATCTCAATGGGAAGGTGGTTGGAATCAATACAGCCATTGTCAGCCATACCGGGGGGTACATGGGAATTGGTTTTGCCATCCCAATCGATATGGCCGAAAAAGTGTACAATCAAATTCTTAAGCATGGTAATGTAAAACATGGTTATCTTGGTATTGTGATCCGCTCTCTGACAAAAGATTTGGCCCAGGCGTTTGGTATAAACACAACGGATGGAATACTCATATCTGAGGTGGCAGATAATTCTCCCGCCTCGAAAGCCGGTTTGAAGAATGGTGATGTGATTGTAAGATTCGATGGTGAGCGCGTAGAAGAAATTGGCGCATTTCGAAACAAGGTCGCTTTTTTAAAACCGGGCAGTACTTACGATATCACAGTGATTCGCGATAGACAGCGCAAAACCTTGTCTGTTGTCATTGGCAAGTATCCTGAAACAAAGACAGCCATAAGCGCAAAAGAACAAAAGGACCAAACCTTTCGCCAACTTGCTTTTACCGTTCAGAATCTTACCCCAGAACTTGCGGAGCGATTGGGATATGAAGTAGAAAAAGGAGTTGTGGTGTCTCAAGTGAAACCGCGAAGCGACGCTTTCGAAGCGGGGATTCGCCCCGGACTGATGATTAAAGAAGTCAATCAACAACCGGTAAAAAATGTAAACCAATTTCATAATGCGATTCAACAGGCGCCCAAAGGCAAGCCCATTCTGCTTTATGTCTTTGACGGAGAATATTCCAACTACATTACGCTGCGCTTGGAACAATAAAAACAAGCCGTGATTTATTAAGCGAAAGAACGTGATGGGGTTTCATTATCTCATCACGTTTTTGTTTGCTTTGTCCTTTGTTATAAAGGACCTAAAGGACCAAAAAAACTTGAAGGACTGTAGATTCGGCAAAAAGTCTTTTTTGGAGCGCAGGTCATAGACGCGCCTTGGTGGGCG
>CAZEZQ010000128.1:0-1465 GCA_964516245.1 uncultured bacterium
GACAATTCGATTACAATTGAAGAAATTTCAAAAAAAAGGAGAAATCAAATGAAACTCGAAGAACAAAAATGCGTGCCATGCGAAGGTGGCGTTGATAAGATGACGCCAGAACAAATTAGTGAAATGCTCCCCAAAGTTGAGAATTGGTCTGTTCGCGACGAGCAATTGCACAAAACATTTAAATTCAAAGATTTCGTCAATGCCATGAAATTTATCAACCAAATGGCGGATATCGCCGAGGCCGAAGGGCACCATCCCGATTTTTGCGTGCATTTCAACTGTGTTGATGTCACCATTTGGACCCACGCCATTGGAGGTCTTTCAGAAAATGATTTTATCCTCGC
Source organism: uncultured bacterium (assembly GCA_964516245.1). Lineage (GTDB taxonomy): Bacteria > Hinthialibacterota > Hinthialibacteria > Hinthialibacterales > Hinthialibacteraceae > CAZEZQ01. The sequence continues at coordinate 345 of CAZEZQ010000128.1, forward strand.
AGCCAAACTCGATACCATCCAAATATAAAACTCTGAACAATTTTTGGATTTTCCAAAAAGATTTTATAAACTGCAACTTAGATATGGCGATTCGGCAAAAAGTCTTTTTGGGAGCGCAGGCGTCCTCGCCTGCAACAACATATAGTGCAAGATAGATAAATGATTTACTATATATTGTGTGGTTGTTTTCTGTATCGGACTTTTTGCCGGTATGTCAGATATGATTGTCAGAAATCTCTGTTTTTATGAGGACAATAATGAATAATATGGTTCAATCCGACATCAAAAATAAGAACTCAACGGCGAATGTAGAAGAAGAAGTGTTACGCCGCTACAAACAGGCGGCGAAGGCCAAAGTAAATGAACTCTGTTGCCCGGTTGAATACGATCCCGAAAGCTTAGAGCATTTGCCGGATGAAATTGTTCAGCGTGATTACGGGTGCGGCAATCCCTCTATGTTTGTTCGTCCGGGTGAGACTGTTGTCGATTTAGGGTCCGGCTCGGGCAAAATATGCTACATTTTAGCCCAAAAAGTCGGAGCAAACGGTTTTGTATATGGAATTGATTTCAATGACGATATGCTTGCTCTGGCTCGAAAGTATCAACCTGAAATTGTAGAAAAACTGGGCTACAACAATGTCCGTTTCGCCAAAGCCAAAATTCAAGATCTCGCCTTGGATATGGACCGGATTCAAGAATGGATAAACCAGCACCCCATAAACACAATTGAACGGATGCACGAATTCGAAACCGAATGCGAACGCCTGCGGAAGGAAGAACCCTTGATTGGCGACAATCAAGTCGATGTCATTGTTTCCAATTGTGTTCTCAACCTGGTTCGGCCCGAAGACAAGGTAAAGTTGTTTTCTGAAATGAACCGGGTGCTTCGCCCCGGTGGCCGGGCCGTGATCAGTGATGTGGTTTGCGATGAAGACCCCACCGAAGCCATTATGAACGATCCCGAACTGTGGAGCGGCTGTATCTCCGGCGCATTTCGCGAAGACCGCTTTTTGCAAATGTTCGAAGATTCCGGCTTTTACGGGGTGGAAGAATTGGTTCGCCAACCAGACCCCTGGCGGGTGATTGATGGCATCGAATTCCGTTCGGTGACAGTGCAGGCA
>CAZEZQ010000128.1:1475-9890 GCA_964516245.1 uncultured bacterium
ACCTGCCTCGAACAAAATCAAGCCGTGATTTACAAGGGGCCATTCCAAAAAGTTTACGACGAAGAAGGCCATATCTTCCCCCGCGGCAAACGTGTTGCGGTTTGCGGGCGAACCTTCAAGCAAATCACCGATCCCAAAGGCCCCTATGCCGGTCAATTCATCGCAATCCATCCCTATCAACCAATCTCTGAAGAAGAAGCCAAACCCTTCGACTGCACCGAACCCCTAATTTTCCGCCATCCCCGCGAAACCAAAGGGAAGAATTATCAAATCACTACCGAAACGAAAGAAAACTGCTGCAGTGATAGCGGGTGTTGCTGAGAAAGTGAGTTTTGTAGGTATGGCAGGACCGAATCGGGACGCTAACTGAAAATTATCTTTCAACTCAAACCTAAAAATACTTTGCGTATTATTACTGGATGGATGATATGAAGAAATCAAATACATCAACAAAAAAAATGTCAGAAAAAGAAATAGATCGAATTGTTGAAAATCAAGCCGAAGACAACTCGGCCTGGGAAGAAACACTAAAGGTGAATAAAAAAGAACCTGCCACGTCATCTCTCTCTGCGGATATTGCCGCTCGCGCCTAATTTTTCGCCAAACTTAACAATGAGAAGGGGGCCGATGAATGGCTTACTCGGATCATTCGTGAGCGAAATGAGTTGGAAGAGCATGCCTTTGCTGAAGTGAAGCGCGAGTTAAGCGGGCGAGGCTAGTGTGGGGAGTATCCCATCATCAATTCAATTCTTTCAAGATTAAAAGCACTTGCATGGCGATTCGGCAAAAAGTCTTTTTTGGAGCGCAGGTCATAGACGCGCCTTGGTGGGCGTCCTCGCCTGCAACAACATAAAGTTCAGATTAGATATCCATGTTATTATATATTGTGTGGCCGTTTGATGGATCAGACTTTTTGCCGGTTCTTCTTGTAAAATGTGATACAATAATTTTTAATCAAGTTTCATTGGGTGGAATAAAATGGATAAGAAAAGCCAAATCGTCATTGATGTTCCCGAAGCCGCTTTTTCATTATTTCGAATGGAACCAGCGGAATTTGCGGAAGAGATGCGTATGACAGCGATTGTCAAATGGTATGAAATGGGAAAGATTTCGCAGTCTAAAGCGTCCGAACTAACCGGTCTTAGCCGGAACGAATTCCTAAATCTACTTTACCGTTTTCAAGTTTCTCCCTTCCAAGTGACCAAAGAAGAATTGGGAGAGGAAGCCAGGAATGGCTAAGTGGATTCTCAATTCAACACCTATTATAGTATTGGCCAGAATGAAACATGCCAAACTTTTCCAGCAGTTATCCGAAGAGATGATCATACCTTTAGAGGTCTTACATGAGATACTTGCTGGACCCAATGACGATCCTGCCAAATTGTGGGTTGAGGATGAAGGTTCAATTTTTGTTAAACCTTCCATTCCAATTTCACCTCTTGTTTCTGCTTGGGATTTGGGAAAAGGTGAGTCCGCTGTTTTAAATTGGGGGTATCAAAACCCAGGATGGGAAATTGTAGTGGATGATAAAGCTGCTCGAAAATGCGCCAAAGCTCTCAATCTCCCATTTTTGGGTTCAATTGGAATCATTGTGAGAGCCAAAAAAAGTGGATTTATCGAAAGAGCTGCGCCACTTCTTCAAGCATTATCGCCAAATGGATTCCACATTAACCCAGAAATAATCCATGAAGCCTTGCAACTCGCGGGGGAGGCTGATTAATTTAAATAAAAAGTTACAAGTATTATTTCACAGAATAGGTGCCGCTATTGCGTTTTTTCGGTAGAAACTGTGGCTGCCCACCAATCCCTTTTTTTTCTTAATAAATTGCTCCACAATTCTTGTGAATGCACTTGCATCTATGATACGATAGTGTTGAATATGCTGAATTGACGATTTTGCATTGTGTGTCATGAGCCAGAAAGGGGTGGTTTTTTGATTGTAGGTGTTCCTACCGAAACGGGTGCAAACGAAAACCGGGTGGCCTTGATCCCCGATACTGTTTCTATTCTGCAAAAAGAAGAAATACAAGTTGTGATCCAGAGTGGGGCAGGGGACAAAGCCGGTTTTCCCGATCGAACCTATCAAAACAAAGGTGCTGAAATTGCCCCATCCCGCGAAGAACTTTATCAAAAAGCCGAAATCATACTCAAAGTAAATGCCGCCGGGGCCGACCCTGCCAGCGAACAGGATGATGTGCCCCACCTTCATGAAAATCAAACCCTCATTGCGTTTTTAGATCCCCTTTCCCATCCCAACGCGATGCAGCCGTTCGCTGAAAAAAAAGCCATCACATTCTCCATGGAACTCATGCCCCGAATCACACGGGCGCAAAGCATGGATGCCCTATCTTCTATGGCCACGATCGCGGGTTATAAAGCTGTGTTAATCGCCGCTTCCACGCTGCCGCAAATGTTCCCCATGATGATGACCGCGGCGGGCACCATCAAACCGGCCAAGATTCTAGTGGTCGGGGCCGGTGTCGCCGGGTTGCAGGCCTGCGCCACTGCCAAGCGTTTGGGGGGAGTGGTCTCGGCCTATGATGTGCGCCCGGCTGTCAAAGAACAGGTGGAAAGCGTGGGCGCTAAATTTGTAGAATTGGATTTGCAGATGGAAGACGCCGAAACCAAAGGCGGCTATGCCAAAGAACAAAGCGAAGAGTTTTTGCAGAAGCAGCGCGAAGAAATGGGCAAAGTAGTGGCCGAACAAGATGTCGTAATCACCACCGCGGCTGTCCCCGGCAAAAAAGCCCCGGTCATCATCACCACAGATATGGTCCGGCAAATGAAACCCGGCTCGGTTCTTGTAGACTTGGCGGCAGAACGGGGTGGCAACTGCGAATTGACCAAAGCCGGAGAAACCATTCATGAACAAGGAGTAACGGTTATCGGTCCGATGAATGTGCCCTCCACAGTCCCCAGCGATGCCAGCCGCATGTATTCGAAAAACATTACGACCTTTTTATTGCATTTAATAGAAGAAGGCAAAATGAGTCTGGACCGCGATGATGAAATCATCAAAGAAACTTTGATCACCCGGAATGGAGAGATTCTCAATCCTCGCGTTCGCGAACTCTTGGGCATGGCGACTGAAACACAAGAAGGATAAAGCCGATGGAATTTGTTTTCGCGTTAACCATATTTGTCTTAGCCATCTTTTTGGGGTTTGAAATCATCACCAAAGTTCCGCCCACATTGCACACCCCGTTGATGTCTGGTTCCAATGCCATTTCAGGCATCGCCATCATCGGCGCCATTTTATTAGCCGGTTCGTTGGATTCATGGCTCTTAAACGTCGTTGGTTTTGTCGCTGTGATGTTTGCCACCATCAATGTCGTAGGTGGCTTTTGGGTAACCCATCGCATGTTAGGCATGTTTCGCAAAAAAGAATAAGGCAATGTGTTGGGTATTGCTGGTTGCCGGGTAGTAACGTCTATCAGGTGTTGCCGTTAAGTCTCCCCCAAGATGGGGGAGATTTAGAGGGGGTTGAAAAGCCTGTTCACTGAATTATTTCTTAAAAACTATTTAAGTAGATCTATAACATGGATAACACGATTTTCTCCAATCCAATCTTCACCAACTTGGCCTATCTATTGGCCTCTGTTCTTTTTCTTTTCGGTCTGAAGGGATTAACGCACCCGCGCACCGCGGTTCGGGGCAACATGCTGGGCGCATCGGGCATGCTGCTCGCCATTGTTGTGACCTTGCTCAGCCAGGGGATGCGTTTCGAAATCGTGTTTGCCGGGATCATTCTCGGCGGTCTCATAGGCTTAATTCTCGCCATCAAAATCCAAATGACCGCCATGCCCCAGTTGGTGGCGGTGTTTAATGGCTTTGGCGGCGGCGCTTCAGCACTGGTGGCAGGGGCGGCATTGATCGAGATTATGCTTGGCAATGGAGACCCATCCATGCGGTTTTCCATCGCGACGGTGGTCTCCGGTATTATCGGTGGTGTCACCTTTAGCGGCAGTTTGGTGGCGTTCGCCAAATTGCAGGATCTCATTAGCGGGAACTCAATGTTCTTGCCCGCCCATCATGCTATCAGCATTTTACTTGCGATCTTGGCTTTAGTCATTGCCGTGATGATTTGTATGAACCCCGCGGCGATTTATCTGTATTGGATTATGGTCGGGGTCGCATTGATTTGGGGCATTGTGTTGGTGATCCCCATCGGCGGGGCCGATATGCCAGTGGTGATTTCCCTACTCAACTCATATTCCGGCTTGGCGGCGGCAGCCACCGGGTTTGTCTTGATGAACAATGTATTAATCATCGCCGGTTCGCTGGTAGGCGCATCAGGTCTCATTCTCACCAGCATCATGTGCAAAGCCATGAACCGCTCGCTGACCAATGTCTTGTTCGGTGTCATGGGGCCCAGCGAGTCCGGGGCCAAACAAGATGACATTTACGAAGGCAAAATCAAATCCACTTCTCCCGAAGAAGTCGCCATGCTGCTCGAATCTGCCCGCCGCGTGGTCTTTGTGCCTGGCTATGGCTTGGCGGTATCACAGGCCCAGCACGCCGTACGCGACCTCACCAATTGGCTGGAACAAAACGGGACCGAAGTCGAATACGGCATTCACCCGGTAGCGGGACGCATGCCCGGCCACATGAATGTTCTTCTTGCCGAAGCCGATATCGATTATGACAAACTCAAAGAAATGGATGACATCAACCCCACCTTCAAGCAAACCGATGTCACCATCGTCATCGGCGCCAACGATGTGGTCAATCCAGTCGCCAACACCGACCCCAACAGCCCCATTGCGGGCATGCCCATTTTGAATGTCAATGAATCACGAACCGTGGTGATGATCAAACGCAGCCTCAGCCCCGGCTTCGCCGGCATCCCCAACCCCCTCTTCGCAGCCGACAACTGCCTGATGCTCTTTGGCGATGGGAAAAAAGCCCTGCTGGGTTTGATTTCGGCGCTGAAAGAAGGCTAATTCCTCTTGGAAAATGCTGCCATAGAATGAATTGATTTACTTGCAAATACTCTATCTTACATTGAAAATTTAGGTGGTGATAGAAAACGCATCGGTTGGAAGCCGATACTCCCCTTTGTGTAACAAGAAATCAAATGTCAAAAACCATTCTGTTTTTCCAACAACAAAAAGAGAATATTATCAGAAAAATTGGGATCTTTGGTTATTCCAAAATGATCCGTAAATAAGAAAGATACTCTTTCCCAAGTAATAGGAGATTTTAGATGGGGAGTCCAATTTTTCTCGGTTCGTATGTCGCCTAATGCGCTTGAGCGAAGCACCAATCCATCTCCTGGCTTTTGCTTAAGAACATTAAAATCACCAGTTTCCCGATCAATTTCCACCAATGCTTCTGTGTCTACAGCGTCACCCGCATAAAGATGGATTTTTGTAGATTCAGGTGGAGAGGCTTCTACATCAAGATGCTGTTGAAGCAATTGAGCTCGGTTCAGACATTTTGCCAGATGATCCAGAGCAATTTCTTTTCTACTTTCTCTATCATTCACCTTTGGAAGAAGTAACTTTAATGTAGAATCTTGATCGGGAGAAGCCAATCCCCATTCCATTTTTTCCCACAGTTTTGGATCGTACAGATCAACATCAAAAGGTTTTTTTTGATCTTTGAATCGAAATTGGTTTTGACGATTTCTGGGCAGTGTCTGATAAATGGAAGGCATAGTACCCAATAAAGAGGATTCGTATTTTGGAAAAAAAAATGCAAACTGTACTCCTTCAACCAGTCTGCGAAATGCGGCAATAGAGCCCAAATTCGGGGGAGCAATCATAACCAAATTGCGAACATTCTTAGCCCCTTCCCAATCGGGTGGAGGTACAGGTTGATTCTCTAATAAATCTTTTTCTCCATAGCGCAGGTAATAACGGGCAATTAATCCTCCCATCGAATGAGTGATGATATCAAAACGAATATGGCTTTTCTTAACCCCGTATCTCTTTTTTATTTCACGTTGCACATACGATTGTTTTTTTAGTATAAATTGGTGAAGGCGCTTCGCGTTTTCGACGATGTCTCTACGCCAATCGTAATCGAACTGAAAACAAGTAAAATGACCCTCGCCATAGTCTAAATTTCCCAATTGGCCAATGGTTTCGTCTCGATAGCCCCCAATACCTAATGTTTTCAAAATTTGCATATAGGCATTCAACTGAATGGGTAACCCGAATAAGTTCACTTCAAAGCGGTCCAAAACACCATCTGGAACAACGTCGTCCTTTAATTCACGTAATGGCAGACCTTTTTTCATTGGATGGGCAATTAATCGGGCATCTTTCGGATTATTTGGGTTGGCGTATGTTCTTCTATAGGCTCCCCACACAATTTTCTTAGTATCTTTTTGAATCAATTTGGTTCCTAAAATACCTGGAATCACGATTACCGGTGTTCGATCACGATGATATTGAGCAGATTGATTGTACAGTTCCCCTAAGTCAGGTGCACTTGTGCACGACAATATCGACAAAACAAATACAAAACAAATTCTTCGCAAAAAAGTTAAACACATTGTCTTATGAATTTTTTCTAAAGTAAGATGTATCGTTTTTATTTGTAATCTAAATCTCGTTAGAACTTTATCCTAAAAATAAGTTGATAAGAGCCCAAGTTTTTGTGCTGTTTATCGTAAAAATGGGAAACACAAGTCATTTTCAATATTACAACCATCTTGAATGTGAGGAAGAGTGAAATCATAGTGTAATCATCAAGCCTTTCTCTTTAACAATATCACTTCTTCAGTGATTTTTTGTTATTTGCTTTCCTGTATTGTATTGTATTTCTTGTGAGAGTAAAAAAATTACTCATTCATTTTAGCCTATTCGATGTTTGAAATGTCTTGTGCACATTAAAAGGCTTTGAAAGGCACAATCAATTATGAATACAGCGAATAATGATTTCGGTATTATTGGATTGGGGAAAATGGGGGGCAATTTGGCGTTGCAAGCCCTTGAAAAAGGATATTCCGTAAGCGGCTTTGATAAAAAGAAGCCGGAGGATATTTATATTGAAAAAGGACTGGCGTTTCACAGTGAACTCTCCGAATTCGTTGATTCACTAAAGTCCGCTAGGAAAATTTTTCTTTATGTTCCAGCAGGGCCCATTGTAGACACCATTATTGGCGAGCTCAAAAATAACTTAAATTCAGGTGACATTATTATTGACGGCGGTAATACGTATTGGAAAGACTCAATCAAGCGTTATCAACAATTACTTAAAGATGAGATTGGATTTGTAGACCTTGGAACTAGTGGAGGCTTGGAAGGCGCGTATCGAGGGGCATGTTTCATGGCCGGAGGTGACCATGAAATTGTGAATCAAGTTGAACCCATCTTGAAAGATTTAGCTGTTGAAAATGGTTATGTTCATGCCGGACCTGCAGGCGCAGGGCATTTTGTGAAATTGGTGCACAATGGAATTGAATTTGGTATGCTTCAAGCCATTGGCGAGGGTGTGGATTTGTTAAAAAAATATCATAATGAACTCCAAATCGATGAAATACTCCATTGTTGGAGAAATGGATCTGTAATTCGCTCTTGGCTAGTGGATTTAATGCATCAGGCGTATCAAGACAAAGATGGGATAGAAGAGGTTCCTTCTTATGTAGAAGATACCGGTGAAGTCAACTGGTTGGTTAACGACGCCCTCAATATGGAAGTATCCATCCCCGTTATTGCTCAGTCGGTGATGCAGCTGATTAATTCTAGAGATGATAATAAATATTGGGCTCGCGCGATCGCTATGATGCGCCATGGATTTGGAGGTCATCCATTCGGACCGGATGAGGCGATTGCGAAAGAGAGACATGAAGGCAAAGTGACCGAATCTTAACAAACGGAGTTACTATGAACGAAAAACAATATCCAGAGGTGGTCATGCCCTCGTGCCCTATCCGCCAAATCTTGAAAGGGCAAAAAGCCTTGGTCACCGGAGCCAATTCTGGCATTGGTGAAGCTGTTGCTATCGCGTTGGGCCACGCCGGGGCCGATGTTATGGTGAATTATTTGGAAGGGAAAGAGGCCGCTGATGAAGTCGTTAAGAATATTGAATATTGCGGTGCAAAAGGCATCACCTATCAGGCCAATATATCCAAAGAAGATCAAGTAGTTCAAATGTTCGAGGCCATGAAAGAAGAATTTGGCGCCATCGACATTTTGGTGAACAACGCCGGCCTGCAGCGGGATGCCCCGTTTGATGAAATGACCTTGGACGATTGGAACTTGGTCATCAATGTCAACCTGACCGGACAATTTCTTTGCAGCCGTGAAGCGGTCAAAGCATTTAAACGCCGGGGGGTGGTCAAAGAGATTTCATGCGCCGCGGGTAAAATTATTTGTATGAGTTCGGTGCACGATGTCATCCCCTGGGCGGGCCATGTGAATTATGCCGCCAGCAAAGGTGGAGTCATGCTGATGATGAAAAGTA
>CAZEZQ010000129.1:0-9828 GCA_964516245.1 uncultured bacterium
AAATCTCTCTCAGAATGGTTTTATCTTCAGTGAAATCAGCATTCGGGCAGACACTGGGGTCTGCCCCTACATTTAGCAAATTCAAATATCTTTGGTTAGCCTTTGGTACAGCAGTCTCTCACTTTGCTGAATTTTTTCACCTATTCAAAAAAGCTATGCAGCGGTATACTGTGAGTTCATAAATTTAGATGTTGTTAATCCATAACAATCATCCAGAGCATTCCTCTACCCATACTTTTTGAATAAAGAGGTGACCTTTTGATCATCACCATGAATCCCAACGCCAGCAAAGAAGACATTGAAAATGTCGAAAATTTGATCCGTGAATTCGGATATTCCGTGCATCCGATCTACGGGACCAATTTAACCGTTCTTGCTGCGGTGGGTGATGAACGCGGAAAATCAGGGCTATCTGAGCGGCTGCAAAGCCAACCCCACGTGGATAAAGTTGAATTTATTCTTCCTCCTTACAAATTGGTCTGCCGGGAAGTACGCAAAGGCATCGAACGTCCTGATTCTTCTTACACGTTGGAAGTGAAATGGAAAGAAGGCAAAATCCCGGTTACAATTGGCGGTCCGGAATTTGTGGTAATGGCGGGGCCTTGCTCGGTAGAGAGTGAAGAACAAATCAATACCTGCGCCCGCATGGCAAAAAGCAGGGGGGCTACGATTTTGCGCGGCGGCGCATTTAAACCCCGCACCTCTCCCTATAGTTTTCACGGGCTTGAAGAAGACGGCCTGAAAATGCTGGCGGCGGCGCGGGAAGAATATGGTCTCGCAGTCATTACAGAACTGATGGATGCCCATCATCTTGAGTTGGTGGACAAATATACCGATATCATTCAAATTGGCGCCCGCAATATGCAAAACTTTATGCTGCTTAAGGCGGTGGGGAATTCAAAACACCCTGTAATGTTAAAACGGGGCATATCATCAACTATTGAAGAATGGTTGATGTCTGCTGAATATATTGTTTCAAACAGCAATGACCAGGTGATTTTATGTGAACGCGGCATTCGTACCTTTGAAACCGCCTATCGCAATACGCTTGATCTCAACGCGGTTCCCACGCTGAAAAAATTAACCCATCTGCCTGTAATTGTTGACCCAAGCCATGGGACGGGGCATGCCGATTTGGTGATCCCAATGAGTTTGGCAGCCGCCGCTTCTGGATGTCATGGTTTGATGGTCGAAATTCATCCACAACCTTCGAAAGCATTTTCGGATGGACACCAATCTTTGAACGAAGAACAGTTTGATAATCTGATGAGGCGAATCACACCTGTGCTTCATGCGATTGATAAATCTGCCGCATGGGAAACTCAAACCGCCACGCCTGTATGATTATTTATGAGTAGAAAACAAATTTATTTAGACTATAACGCCACCACCCCGCTTCGGGCTGAAATCGTTGAAGCGATGCAATCTTATCTGGGAATGCATTTCGGAAATCCTTCCAGCCGCCACAGCATTGGGCAGGAAGCATGGACGGCATTGGAATATGCTCGAGAGCAATTGGCCAAGTTGTTTGGAGTGGACTCATTAAATGTAGTTTTTACCAGTGGCGCGACTGAATCAAACTTTTTAGCGATTGAAGGCCGTTTTGATGAATTGATCGAACAAGGCCGCAAACCCGAAAGTATTCGCATTGCCATTAGCGCGATTGAGCATCCATGTGTTATGGCTTGCGCAGAGAAACTCGCCAAACGTGGGGCTTCAATTACCAAGATCCCAGTGAATTGGCAGGGGCGGGTGGATCCATCTTATTTCGATCAGGATCAGGATTTTGATATTGTATCTGTAATGGCGGCAAATCATGAAACCGGTGTTCGGCAGCCCATTCGGGAAATTAGCCACCGCTTGAAACATCAGAAGACATTCTTTCATAGTGATGGCGCTCAATGGGCTGGACGTACTGCCGAACGTTTCTCTGATTGGGGTGTTTCGGCATTTTCGCTTTCAGCGCATAAAATGTATGGCCCGAAAGGAATTGGAGCCTTGGTTCTGGGGAATCATCGTATTGCGCCCCTCATGGCCGGTTCTCAAGAGGCGGGGATGCGCGCCGGCACGGTTAACGTTCCGGGCGCTGTTGGCCTTGGGAAAGCCGCTGAACTGGCCAAACACGAACAACATGAAGAAAATCAAAGGCTTATGAAGTTGCGTGATCATCTTTGGCAGTTGCTTCAGCAAAGTGGGATTCCCATTAAACAAACTGCCGATTTTCAATGGACATTATCGAATACTCTCCATGTCCGTTTTCCTGGTATTCGGGCGGACCGTGCCGTAGATGCCTTGGATTTTAAAGGCTTATGCTGCTCTGCCGGTCCGGCATGCGCATCGGGCGCCAATGATCCCTCTAAGGTATTGATTGCCATGGGATACACTGATTCAGAAGCAATGGAAGGGGTACGATTTAGTCTGGGAAAATGGTCAACCGTGGAAGAAATCGAAAGAGCCGCTCAAATTATTATCGACACAATTTCTCATCAAGCCGTGCATGTTGCTTGATTGATACGCATTCCAAAGGTATTCTTTTCATTTTGGGTACTATAGAGGTTAGTAATTGTGCGGATTATTACAGGTGAATTCAAAAATCGCGCAATTGTGGCCCCAAAAAACAATCACTCAGGTGCGATGACCGAAATGGTTCGGGAATCGTTGTTTAACATTCTGGGTGATGAAATTATCGGCGCCCGTTTTGGGGATTTGTTCGCGGGAAGCGGAGTTGTTGGCCTTGAGGCCTTAAGCCGAGGCGCTGATCGGGTAACTTGGATCGAAAGTAACCGTCAAAATATAAAACGCATGAAACAAAATTTGGCGAAGTTGCAAGTTCCCAAAGACCGGGGCCGCGTTTGGCAGAATGATGTATTTCGGATGCCGGAAAGCGAGAGTGAATGGGCGGAATGGGACATTGTTTTTATGGATCCGCCCGATATGATTAAAGAATATTTTCTCGATGCATTAATCAGTCGTGGTTTGTTAAAACCAAGTACACTCATTATTATCAAACGGTCGCCAGAACGCGGTCCAGCACCAAAAAGCAAAGTGCTTTCGCTTCTTGACCAGCGGAAGTATCACAAAGCAATTTTGTATTTTTTTTCGTAATCGTGATTGCTGAGGAAACGGATAAATCAAGATATCAATTCAATCATATGATATGGCGGTCACTCTACAATACTCGCTCCGAATAACTTTTGGTGTTATTGGCAAAGGAGCGATTGCAACATGAGTGAATCGCTGGCTGTTTATCCGGGCAGTTTTGATCCTGTGACCAATGGACATTTGGATTTGGTCGAACGTGGAATTAGAATTTTCAACAAACTGATTGTGGCTGTTGTCAACAATCCGGGCAAGGAACCATTGTTTTCTTTGGAAGAACGCATCGACATGCTGCGTGAAACCACACGAAAATACGGCCATGCGGTTCAAGTAGATTCTTTTGACGGTTTGTTGGTTGATTATTTAGTTGAAAAGAAGGCCGTTGCTTATATTCGAGGCCTGCGCGCGGTTTCGGATTACGAATATGAATTTGAAATGGCAATGACCAATCGGCGTTTGGTTCCAGAAGTGGAAACGGTATTTTTCGCCCCGAGCGAAGATTTCACTTTTCTTCGGGCCAGTACGGTAAAAGAAGTGGCTAAATTGGGAGGGAATATTTCTTCATTTGTCCCTCCTTATGTAGAGCAGTATTTGAAAGAAAAATTTCAGAAATTGTAAAGTTCCCGGTTGAATCAGCCGGTGGAACGAACGAGGTGAAGTATGGCACATCCAAAACGGCGCAAATCCAAATCAAAAGTGCGAACACGGCGTTCTCATCATGCGTTAAGCCCCCAATCGTTGATCGAATGCAGCAACTGCCGTGAAATGAAAATGCCGCATAAAGTTTGCCCCAATTGCGGTTATTACAAAGGCGGCGTTGTCCTTTAATCTTACTAGCAGGAGTGCCGTTTATGCGTATCGCAATAGACGCCATGGGAGGCGATCGAGCCCCCGATAATGTTATCGCTGGGGTTCGCAGTTTTTTGGAGCAAGATCATGAAACCGAAATTTTGTTGGTCGGGATTCGTGAACAGCTCGAGCCTCTCTGTAAAAATTTACCGGTGCAAATTGTCGAAGCCCAATCGGTGGTCGGAATGCACGAATCTCCTTCTGCCGCTATCAAGGGCAAGTCTGATTCATCCGTGGCCGTTTGTGTGGAATTGCTTAAGAATGATAAAACGGACGCTTTGATCTCGATGGGGAATTCGGGCGCAACAGTGGCCTTCGCGTTGTTCGGTTTGGGGCGGCTGGCCAATGTCACCAAACCTGCCATCGTGGCTCCCATGCCTTCCCGCTCTGATGCCGGGTGCACTCTGCTCTTGGATGTAGGCGCTACAGTAGATATTAAGCCTCATCATTTATTGAACTTTGCCGTTATGGGATCAGCCTATGCGCATCTGGCTTTTAAAATCGATCGCCCGCGCGTAGGTTTGCTTTCCATCGGGGAAGAGAAAAGCAAAGGGAACGAATTGACGTTAGAGACATACAAATTGCTTGAAAAAGCCCCCATTTATTTTGCTGGGAATGCCGAAGGGGTCGATATTTCCAACGGCAGGATGGATGTCGTGGTATGCGATGGATTTGTGGGCAATGTGGTTTTGAAATACGGTGAAGGTCTGGTTGAAATGTTTTCCAGTACTTTGAAATTGGAGACGGACGAAGTGCTGGGTGAAGATGTTGATGACGAACACCGGGGCGCTCTCTTGCGCGAAACCATGAACCGGGTGGATTACGCCGCTTACGGCGGGGCGTTGCTTTTGGGAGTGAATGGCCATTGCTTGATTGGGCATGGCCGCTCAGGATCGAAAGCCATTGCCAGTGCAATACGTTCTGCCCGCAATGCTGCAGAACGATGCCCCATCAGTGAGATTGAAAAAGCCTTGGAAGAAAATTGTGTGATGGCGTAAAGACTTCACTCTTCTACCAATCCGCTTCACAATAAAGCCTGTTTGACCAAACCTCGAGATTTTACCTTTCGGAAGAAGGAACAACCGGTTCAATATTGAATCAAGAATAGGGCGATTACGTGAATAGAGCTTGCATCGTTTCTACCGGTATGGCTGTACCGGATAAGGTGATTAACAACTTTGACTTGGAACAAATGGTGGCGACTTCTGATGAATGGATACGGGAGCGCACGGGAATGTTTGAGCGGCATGTCAGCGATCCCGATACCGCCGCCTCCGATCTGGCGGTCGAAGCTTCCAAACAGGCCATCGCCGCTGCCGGCACCACAGCCGAAGAACTGGATGCCATTTTGCTCGCCACCATTTCTGGAGATTATGTGTTCCCCGCCACCGCTTGCGTGGTGCAATACAAACTGGGCATTCGCGATTGCATGGCCATGGATTTGTCGGCAGCGTGCAGCGGTTATATTTACGGGTTGTCGATGGCCCAGGCTTATATTGAATCGGGGATGTACAAAAATATACTCTTGATTGGCGTGGATGTATTAACCAAAGTGGTCGATTGGTCCGACCGTTCTACCTGTGTGCTCTTTGGTGATGGCGCGGGCGCCAGTATTATTCAACCTCATGAATCGCGTGGAGTCTTAAGAACGGTTTTGGGGGCGGATGGCGCTGCGGCAGAATTATTATATCAACCGTGTGGTGGGTCGCGGATCCCCATCTCAAACCAGGCCATTGACCAGAAAAAACATTATCTGTATATGAATGGCCGTGAGATTTTTAAACATGCGGTTCGCGTGATGAGCCAGACTTGTTTGCAGGTGTTGGAGAATTGCGGAAAAACCTTGGATGATGTGGCGCTTGTGATTCCCCATCAAGCCAATATGCGTATCATCGAAGCGGTCGCCAAACGGTTGGGCTTGAGTATGGACCGCTTTTTTATCAACGTGGAAAAATACGCCAATACCTCGGCGGCGACGGTTCCAATGGCCTTGCATGAGGCGCTCGAACAAGGCCGTCTCAATCGGGGGGAATTGGTGTTATTTGTTTCGTTCGGCGGCGGCCTCACATGGGGCGCCAGTTTGGTTCAATACTAGCATAGGCAACGAAGAAAAATGTCAAAACTCGCTTTTTTGTATCCTGGACAAGGCTCTCAATTTGAAGGCATGGGGTTGGATTTTATTGAATCGTCTCCCAAAGCCAAAGAAAGATATCTCGAAGCCGAATCTGTACTCGGCTGGCCGCCCGCCGAGCTATCCAAACCCGAAAACAGTGACAAACTATCAATCACTCTTTATACGCAGCCTCTTCTGTATACCTTAAGTTGTGTTGTGGCCGAACATTTGATTGAGCGGGGTATCCAACCCAGTGTCGTGATAGGTCATAGCGCAGGAGAATAGGCGGCCTTGACCTGTTCGGGTGTATGGGATTTCGCCACCGGATTGAAGGTGATTGCCGAGCGTGGCCGGTTGATGTATGAAGAAAGCGCTCCCGGCGCTATGGCAGCGGTTATGGGAATAGAGGTTTCAACACTAGAAACTGTGTGCCAGGAATACCAGGATGGATGGGTCGGTATTGCCAATTACAATTCACCGAAACAACTTGTTATCACTGGAGAACAATCCACAGTGGATTCCATCTTTCCCCAATTGAAAGAAAAAGGAGCCCGCCGGATATTTCCCTTACCGGTAAATGGGGCGTTTCATTCTCCCTTAATGGAGAACGCTCAAATGAAATTTGATTCTTTTCTTCAAGATATTGCAATGGCCGACCCTAAAATCACATGGATTTCAAATAACTCGGCAACTCCCGTTCACGATGCCGAAACGGTGCGCCGGCATTTGGTTAAACAATTTTGCGAACCGGTGCGTTGGTGGGAAAGCATGGTTTTGATTGAAAAAGAATGTACATCCGCCATCGAAGTGGGGGCGGGGAAAGTGCTGTGCGGCTTGGCCAAACAATGTTGTAGGGATTTGCTTTGTTCTGAAACGTCGACTTGGGAAACTACGCAAAAGGTGATTCAAAAGTATGGCAGCTGACTGGAAGGGAAAAGTCGCTCTGGTGACCGGGGGCTCTTTGGGGATTGGGCGCGCCATTGTGGAAAAATTGGCCCGGGGGGGCGCAGCCGTCGCTTTTCTCGCCCGCAACGAAGAAACCGTCAAACAGGCCGAAAGCGAAATGCGTGATCAAGGCCTGGAAGTCTTCGGTATGCCTTGTGATGTTTCTGATTCAGCGGCCGCTCAAGAGATTGTCGACCGTTGTGTTGTAGACTTTGAAAAGATTGATATTTTGATTAATAATGCGGGCATTACTCGAGATTCTCTGGTTCTGCGAATGAAAGATGAGGATTGGGAAACCGTATTGAAAATCAACCTGACGGGCTCATTCAACATGGCTCGCGCCGTGGTTCGCCCGATGATGAAATCCCGCACCGGCCGCATTGTCAATGTTACATCGGTTGTGGGGTTGATGGGCAATGCCGGACAGGTAAATTATGCTGCCAGCAAGGCGGGTATGATCGGCATGACCAAATCTCTTGCCAAAGAATTGGCTTCGCGAGGGATCACCGTCAATGCCGTAGCGCCGGGGTTTGTGGACACCCGGCTGACGGCAGATATAAAAGAAGAAATACAAGATCAAGTTAAACATTCGATCCCCCTCGGCCGCTTCGGCCGGCCGGAAGAAGTGGCGTCTATGGCGGCATTTTTGGCTTCTGATGAGGCCTCTTATATTACCGGCCAGGTGTTTGTGGTGGATGGGGGATTGACAATGTAAAAACGCTGGGGCACCAGCCAGGTTATTGAAAAACTTGCACAGGAGGAATTGAGAGTGAGCGAAAACATTGAAGAAAAAGTTATTGATATCATTGCGGATAAACTGAAGGTGGACCGTGATGAAATCACCCCGGAAAAATCATTTACCCGTGACCTGGGAGCGGATTCTTTAGACACCGTCGAACTGGTTATGGAATTCGAAGAATCTTTTGGAATTGATGAGATTCCGGAAGAAGAAGCTGAAAACATTAAAACGGTTGGTGATGCCATCAACTACATCAAAGGCAAAACCGAATAACCGCAGAGAGGATAACGCTGTATGGCTCGACGAGTAGTGATTACAGGCATGGGTGTGGTTTCTCCCTGCGGCAGTTCTTTGGGCGAGTTTTGGTCTGCCATCAAACAAGGCCAGACTGGAACCGGGCCTGTCACCCGGTTTGATACCAATGGCTTTTCTTCCAAAGTGGCTGCGGAAATAAAGAATTTTGATGCAGAAAAATACATTGAAGCGCGTGAACTACGCCGTACCGACCGTTTTGTATGTTATGCCATGGGAGCGGCTGTGGATGCCGTCAATCATTCTGGAATGGATTTGGACACCGTCGACAAAACCCGTGTCGGTGTTTTGATGGGCTCTGGCATCGGCGGAATTGAGACTATCGAACGTCAAAAAGAAATGCTGGATAACAAAGGTCCACGCCGCATCAGCCCGTTTCTGATCCCCATGCTGATTATCAATATGGCGTCGGGCATCATTTCCATCCGCTATGGCTTTCGCGGCCCCAACACCTCTGTGGTAACGGCTTGCGCGACCGGAAATCACGCCATCGGCGATGCCATGCGAATCATCAAACGCAATGAAGCCGACGTGATGATTGCCGGGGGCTCGGAAGCCGCATTGACGGCACTGGGGTATGGTGGATTTTGTTCACTGAAGGCCATGTCAACCCGCAACGACGAACCGGAAAAAGCCAGCCGGCCTTTCGACAAAAACAGGGACGGGTTCGTCATGGGCGAAGGCGCTGGGGCGTTGATTTTGGAAGAGTTGGAATACGCCAAAAAACGCGGAGCCACCATTTATGCCGAAGTGGTGGGTTATGGCATGAGCGGTGACGCGTATCATGTCACCATGCCCGAACCCGAGGGGCTGGGAGCGCAAGCCGCAATGCAGCAGGCGTTGGATGACGCTCAACTCAACAAAGAGGATGTCGATTACATCAATGCGCATGGCACTTCAACGCCCTATAACGACAAAACAGAAACCCATGCCATCAAATCGGTTTTTGGCGATTATGCCAAAAAGATGGCGGTCAGCTCCACCAAATCGATGACGGGCCATCTCCTTGGAGCCGCCGGAGCGGTGGAAGCGGTGGTCTGCGTGAAAGCACTCTATCACAGTGTCGTACCCCCCACCATCAACTACGAAACCCCGGATCCCGAATGCGATTTGGATTACGTTCCCAATGAAAGCCGGGAACAAAACATCCATACCGTATTGACCAATGCCTTTGGCTTCGGGGGACATAATGCGGTGCTCGTCTTGAAAAAATTTGAGTAACAGTGTTAAGAGCAATTAAGACATTTCAAGAAAGCGCATCTAATGGTTAGATGCGCTTTCTTTCTTTCTTTTGTGTTCAATTTTGCTACGATACTGGGGGGACCGGTGATGGTTAAACCTTCAGGCGTAAATACTTTCCAATCAGAGTAATCGTATGTATAAATTGATGTAATCCCATTCGTAATAGCAGTTGCTGCATGTCTTGCGTCATGTGTTTTACGTGCAGTCAATTTGTATTTTTCGGCTATTTCTACCATCTTTAAAGTTGTGATAAATCCATCCGAAAGAATCTCAATTGAAGAAGGAGGTTCCACTAGTAGGCGAATCACGTTTGCTGCTTCTGAAGGAGAATGCGGGGGTTGCGCTTTCACCCAAGTTAATGCAGCATAAACTTCACCTAATATTCCGGCTGTTGTACAAGATAATAATTCACCACGTCTAGTACTCTGTCAAAGATGAAATGATGGCAAAACATTTCAATGTACTAAGCCGTCAGGAGGGCGAGGCTCCCGCCGAGCCGGTTTTCTGCAAACACGAATGCTAAAGAATT
>CAZEZQ010000130.1:0-9785 GCA_964516245.1 uncultured bacterium
CAGTGAGTTTGAAGCGAAAACCTCTTTTATGTGGGGTTCACTACTCAAATTTCTCACACCGATTCTCATGGTCTTTCCCGGTGTGGTGGCTTTGGCGCACAATCCTGAAATCACCAATACCGTATTGGCCGTCCCCACGTTAATTCGCGATACGCTGCCCAATGGTCTTCTGGGCCTGTTTTTTGCCGCTTTTTTGGCTGCGTTTATGTCGAGCGTTGATTCATATTTGAATTCATCCGTTACGCTGCTTACCAATGACTTCTATCGCCGCATGGTGCCGGAAGACAAACCGGACGAGCATTTTCTTGTAGTAGGCCGAATATTGACATTTATTTTCATTTTGTGGGGAATTGGATTCGGCATTTGGGTGATGTACACCGAAAGCAGTATATACACCATCATTCAAACCGTATTTTCACTGTACCAAGGCCCCAGTTTGGCTGTAATTATTCTGGGTGTGCTGTGGTCTCGAACCACAGGAGCGGGAGCGCTCACCGGCTTGTTGGCGGGGCTTGCCTGTTCGAGCCTGCTGCTATTCACACACACTTTCGCTACAGAACCTCTATTCCAAATTTCCGATCCATTCTTGTATATCGCTTTATGGGCGTTTTTGGTCGCATTTGCGGTTACCGTCATAGTCAGTTTGGCAACTCGCAAAGAACCGGAAGAAAAATTGGTTGGATTGGTTTACCGCTATCGTGAAGGAGGGGCGACAGCATGAGACAAAAAGTGAGTCCCCTATTTAAAAACAGTATAATTTTCATCATCTTTCTGGTGACTGTCTTATCTGTTTTGTACCAACTGAATCCTTGGAACTTTTACGAATTCTCAACTTTTGTCGCAAACAGTATAGCCAACAGCTTACGGCCAATTGGTGAATCACTACGAGCCTTTTTGTTAACCATTCCTTTATGGTTCGCGAAAGGATTGTTTATTCTTTATTATGCTTCCATACTGGTTTGGGTGCTTTTGAAAGACAAATCCCAAGTTCAGGGAGAGATTCCCGGCCGTAAAAAACCCTTCGATGTACGGCCCTTGGTGATTACCTCTCTTGGCGCTCTCATTTTGGTGTACATTATTTTTTAAGAGCACCCCACCTGCCGCGGCGGGCTATATCAAGATGAAACACAAATGGTAGGGTGGGCTTTAGCCCACCAACGAAAAGTATGCATAACCAATTCAAATCTCAGCACTTACAAAAGTGTTTCATAAGAGGAGGGCGAGGCTCCCGCCGAGCCGGTTTGATTGAACGACTTCTGATTTACGTAAATAATATGCATAACCAATGAGAATTTCAGAACGTACGTGAATGTTTTATAAGAGAAATGGAAACAGTGAGTTTTTTATGGATTCAGGATGGGTTAACAATACTCTCAACCAAATGACGCTGCAAGAAAAAGTGGGGCAAATATTTTGTCCCTTTATGCTGCCGCATAATATTGGACCTGTAGAACAAGTGGAAGCATTTGCTGAGCGAACGCTCCGCGAGATTGAAACCCTTTCTCCTGGTGGTTATTTTCTCAATCGATATTATCCTCATATCACCCAAACACTCATTCAACTGGCTCAAAAACATTCAAAAATCCCTCTTTTCATTACAGCCGATATGGAAGCCGGCGCTGGCAGCGGCCTGGGGGGTGTTATTGCTCCAGACAAAACCTCGTTTCCCCCTGCCATGGCGCTGGGAGCCACTCGATTCGAACCGTACGCTTATCACGTAGGCTATCAGTCCGCATGGCAGGCTAGAAGTTTAGGTGTAAATTATATTTTTGCCCCTTCCTTGGATATCAATAACAATCCCTCCAACCCCATTGTTAATGTGCGCTCGTTTGGAGAAGACCCCGAACATGTGGCTCATATGGCCGCGGCTATGATTCATGGCTTTCGCGATGGGGGGGTAATTTCCTGCGCCAAACATTTTCCCGGCCACGGCGATACAAAAGAAGATACACACTTGCAGCTCGCCCGGATCGATGCCGGCCGCCAAAGGCTGGATCAGGTGGAACTGTTTCCTTATTGCAAATTAATGAAAGAGCCCGGTTTTGACTCAATCATGACGGCGCATATCGCAGTACCGGCTTTAGAACCGGAAAACATTCCAGCAACCATTTCGAAACGAATCTTAACTGGATTGTTGCGGGATGAGATGGGGTTTGATGGATTGATTGTCACCGACGCCCTACTTATGGGGGGGATAACCAAAGTTTTAGATCCTATAGAAGCGGCCATCCAATCCATTGAAGCAGGGGTGGATTGGCTGCTATTGCCTCCCGATTTCAATACAGCTCATAACGCTGTCTTGTTGGCGGTTGAAAATGGCCGTATTTCAGAAGAGCGCTTGAATGAATCGGTCCAACGCATATTGCAACTCAAATCTCAAGTGGTGTTTCAGCAAGTGGCGTTTCAAGAAGATGAACCTGAATTTTCGTTTTACCACCGGATGGATGAAGCCGAACGCATCAGTTACACCATCAGCGGCGATGCGGTTACGATGGTCAAAAACAAACACAACACTCTTCCCTTAGACCCCGATAGCCCTACAGCCGTCATTATTTGTTCGGATAAAGACGATAATGAACTGAATCAGGCCAATCAATTTATCGCAGAAATCGACGAACGCTGCTTTGAATCTCACTACATCACTGTTACGCCAGACCCGGATGAACATCTTCCACTGCATGATATATTGCAAGATGCTACAACGGTGATCTTTGCAGCGATAATAAATGTTCTGCCCGATAAAGGTTCTGTGGATGTCGCAGAAAACTTTGCCCGTTTGATCGACGAAACTGTCGAATCCGGCAAACGGGTGGTTTTGGTGGCGTTTGGCAACCCCTACATCATTTCCCGTTTCCCCAATATCCCCGCGTTTCTTTGCGGCTATGGCTACACAACCGGAATGGCTTCGGCTGTTGTCGAAGTGCTATACGGAGAACGAAAACCCAATGGCCAACTACCGGTTTCATTGAAATAAAAAATTTTTTATTCCCTCTCCAATTCTATACAATAAAAATAAAGGGGATAATTATGAATATCAATTGGAACCATCAAATCAGTGAATTATACGCATCGACTCAAGCCTTTGGTTATGACTCACGCCGGCCTGATGTCGATTTTCACTCTTTATTCATATTACTTGGCATCATGGCTGGAATAATCATTGTGGCTCTAGTGGGTAATTATTTGTGGAAGTATTTCCAAAAATAAAAGGGATTCCCATGTTTGATTGTATTTGAAATGAAAAGAAACCATGTGTCAACTTCTTTTATTTTCTTTTTATTTTCTTTGCTATCCAATCTCGAATTTCATTGCAATTCTGCTACGATTCAAGTTGATGCAAGAATTTAGAATCGTAGAGCGAATAAAATGAATGAGACCAAACTTTCAAATAAAGATGCTTTGATCATTGTCGATGTGCAAAAAGATTTTTGCCCAGGAGGACGCCTGGCAGTCGAAGAAGGCGATCAAGTTATCCCTGTCTTGAACAAATGGATAAAACAAGCTCAACAAAATAGCGCCAAAATATTGGCTTCACGCGATTGGCATCCCGAAGGCCATTGCAGTTTCCAACAGCAAGGTGGAGAATGGCCGGTCCATTGTATCCAAGAGAGTGATGGGGCTGAATTTCATCCCGATTTGAATTTACCAGAGAACGCTGAAATTCTCAGCAAGGGAACAGATATCAATGAAGACCAATATTCGGCCTTCCACAAAACCGATTTGGCCGAGCGCTTAAAGAAAGAAGGGATCGAGCGCGTTTGGATTGGCGGCCTTGCCGAAGATGTATGTGTGCGCCAAACTTCACTCGATTGTTTGAACGCCGGGTTTGAAGTGCATGTTTTGAAAGATGCCACTCGCCCAGTCAAAACGAAAGTCGACGAAGATCGCCCGGCTTTACACGAATTGCGCGAACAAGGGGCGATTATCGAAAACCATTAAATAATATGACTGAAACCAAATCCTATTTCATCCCCTCCGCCCTATTTACCGATTTGTATGAGCTGACCATGGCTCAGGCATATGATTCTGAAGGTATGAACGAGACCGCTGTATTTGAGTTGTTTTTCCGCAATATGCCAAACGAGCGCAATTACATGATTGCCGCTGGGTTAAACGATGTGTTGGAATTTTTGGATGAATTTCACTTTGACGGCAGCGATATCGACTATCTGCGGGAACAACCGCAATTTTCGAATCATTTTTTAGAGCGTTTGCGGGAAACCCGATTTACGGGTAACGTTTCGGCGATGCGCGAAGGCACCATCGTCTATCCCAATGAGCCCATTTTGCAAATTATTGCGCCGATTTTTGAAGCCCAAATCATTGAAACGTTTCTGTTAAACCAGGTTCATTATCAAAGCCTGGCCTTCACCAAAGCCGCGCGAGTGGTTACAGCCGCCCGCGGCCGTACGGTGGTGGATTTCGGCTCCAGGCGGGCGCACGGCACAGATGCGGCATTGAAAGTGGCGCGAGCCACCTATTTGGCTGGGGGCGAAGGCACCTCCAATGTGTTGGCCGGCAAACTTTACGGGCTGCCGATTTTTGGCACCATGGCGCATAGCTACATTCAAGCCCACGATGCCGAATATGACACCTTTCAAAAATTTGCCGAACTATACCCCAACACAACCCTACTGGTCGACACGTATGACACGCTGCAAGGCGTACAAAAAGTGATCGATGTGCTGAAAACTCATCCCGCCTTAAAGGTGGGTGCGATTCGTTTGGATTCGGGCGATTTGATTGAACTTTCAAATGCCACACGTGATATGCTTGACCGCGCTGGTTTTGAAGACATCAAAATTTTTCTTTCCAGCGGATTGGATGAATACAGCATTGACAAACTCTTGGATGCGGGAGCGCCAATTGATGGGTTTGGTGTGGGAACCAAGTTAGTGGTCTCTGAAGATGTCCCCTATTTGGACTTTGCTTACAAACTGGTCGAATATGCCGGGATACCAAGAATCAAACTCTCTTCCGAAAAAGAGATTTTTCCCGGTCAAAAACAAATCTACCGGGACTTTGAAGAAGGACTGATGGTTCGCGATGTGATCACCCGTGAAGATGAAACACACAAAGGCCTCCCCCTCTTGCAGCCCATGATGAGAAACGGTGAGCGCTTAACCTTCAGCCACTTTAGCAACGAAGACATTCGCAATTACATCCAACATGAATTAGAATCGTTACCCGAGGATTTGCGAAATATCAATAAAACAGCACATGCCTATCCAGTTGAAGTCAGTGAGAATTTGCAGCAGGATTTAGAATCGATAAAAAACACACTGCAACATACAATATGAGCTCTAACAAGTTCAAAATTTCAATTCTCCAACACATAAGTTAGGGTCTGCAATGCTTTTGATTGTTTTGGGTATGAGTCGAAGCGGAACCTCGCTGCTAATGCAGGTTCTTCATGACGCCGGTTTCGACTGCGGCAGCGATTTCATCGCAGCCAACGAGAACAATCCACAAGGGTATTTCGAACGTCTTCCGGTTATGAGCTTCAATATCAACCTGCTTGAAGAAGCCGCCCAAACGAGTAACACATTGTTCCCCCTGCCCTCTGAAGAACAAATCGAAGCCTTGGCCGGCCAAAAAAAACCTCCCATCGTTTTCCCCCAACATGATTATGCCATCAAAGATCCACGCTTTTCCCTTACCCTCCCCGTGTGGCTCCCCCATCTCAATGAGTATGATGTTCGCATTATCTTTGCGCGCCGTCAGGAAACTGCAATTGTGGAATCGTTATTGCGCGCCTACAACCTGGATATGCAAACCGGACGGGCCATCACAAAAGAATATCTAACTCGAGCCCAACAGGCCATAAAGCGTTATCCCTTAAAAAACACGGAAATACATTACGAAGATTGGTTTAACAATCCTGAACGAAACATCCGCAATTTAGAAGAATTGATCGGCCGGCCACTGCAAATCAATTTAGATCGCATTCTCCACCCTGAACTTTGGCATTGCAAAGGAACTCAATCAGAAAAACAGAAACAAGATGATTTGCCAGAACCCTATCAAACCATTCAACATGAAAACCTTTTCTGCGTGGAACAATTTCGACCATCGCTTTATCCAACATTGCAGAAGTGTGTTGAGGTGAAAACAGTTCACATAGAAAACCAAAAAGAACAAACTATAAATATCACAATTTCTTCAAATGTAAAACGAGAACAATGGGTATTTGATAAAGAAATCCAATCAAACAAACCACCCTTCAACCGGTATCATGCTTACAATCCCAAACAACAATGGTTGATTGTATATGGAATTTTTGCCTTCAGCCCTGACTGTCTCGACACCAAAGAACGGTCCCCCTTAAGCCCAATTGTTGTGATCGAACCTGATCCATCCCACATCGCAGTGTGGTTTACGATCCGTCCATTACAGAAATATCTGAAAGAAAATCATGTTTATTTTTTTCTAGGTTCAGATGCCGATGAACGGTTTCTTCAATCACTGGATAGGGAATTGAAACCCTATTTTATTGCAAGCAAAGCCGTTCATTTTATTGCCGATCCTACCTATCAGCAAAAACCCGGTTTCTCTCCCCTGCTGCAGCAAGTGCAGGCCAAATTTATGAGTAACCTGCAACAAGTGGCCGAAGAGGCCAAACGCTTCCAAACCAAATACACACAATCCCCACAACCAAAAAACAAAAAGGCCATGATCGTCATTCCTTCTGTCAGTTGCTGGATCACCATCGGGCAGGGATTGGCTCAAGGCTTCCGGGAACTGGGATATGATGTAGTCACCTACCACGTTGATTTCCCTCCCTCAACAATCACTGCTTTTGAAAGTTTAAAACTCCTATGGCGGCTCTATCAACTACGCCCAGATTTCCTATTTACCTTAAGCCATTCCTCCGATTTGTTTGTGAGAGGCATTAAAGAGACTCCCATTCGTAGAATTGTATGGTATGTGGATCAACCTGGCCACCTGATGCAAGTTGAGCACAATCCACATGATGAAATCATTTATTTTTGGCGTGAATTTGAAGAGCCATTAGCTAAGCGTGGAGGGACATTAAAAGGCGAAGTGCCTTTGGCCAGCGCACCGATGGCAAGCAAGATATCAAACGAACTCACATGCGAAGTGGGTTTCGTTGGCACCATTCATGATACATCCGTATACCGCAGCCAAATGCTTTTAGATGTTCTCAACAAAATCGACGCTTTAGTAGACGCCAAACTAAACAACATGAAATCAACAATAGATGAACTTATGCAGCAATTCGCCATAAACCAAGAAGAACGTGCACATATTGTTTCGGCTGCCGAACCTTATTTGCGCAAATTTCAATTAAGCGACGAACAACTCATCATATTCTATATTCATATTGAATGCATTCAAAAACGCAGATTAAGCATTCTCATGCAATTAAAAGATTTTGATCTAAAAATTTTCGGCAATCCCGATTGGGCCACATTGCTGCAAGGCACAGCAATCGAAAAATCATTTCAAGCCCGGGGCCTCCCCAACGAAGAATGCAACAATTTTTACCGTTCTGCCAAAATTTCCATTAATATTCATCCACCTTATCTACACAGCGCTCCCGCCCCGCGCGACTTGGATATCCCCATGTGTGGCGGTTTTGTTCTCAGCGATGTTCATTTGCACGCTGGAGAGCGATTGGCGGAATTTTTTGAAGAAGGAAAAGAAATCATCACCTACAACGGTCCAGATGATATTGCGGAAAAAGTCCAGTATTATTTGAACCATCCAGAAGAACGGCAGGCGGTAACCAAGGCGGCCCAAAAGCGGATTTTATCTCAACATACTTACAAGCATAGAATACAGCAGATGAAAACCCAGCTGGGATTCTGATGATGATTTTCCATGCATATCAGCATTACAATAAGTTAAGCAAATACGCTTCGTTTTTGTATCCATTTAGCCGAATAAAAAAAATTTCCAGCCCCAACAGGGGCGCCATATGATAGCCAGGGGCAATCGCCCCTGGAAAAAAGAAACACAAAACCCCTAGCCCTGTATGGGCGAAATAAAAATGTTTTCAGATGGCTAAATAGTTACTCGTTTTTTATAATTCAAGATTCTGTAATTCTAATATGAACAATCCAAACACAGTAAATTTCGTTATTGGCGGCACTCAAAAGGGTGGAACAACCGCATTATATTCTTACCTCTCCGAACACAAATCCATCTGCATGCCGGCAAACAAAGAAGCCCATTTTTTTGACAACGACAGGCTTTTTACCACAACAACCAACATCCCCATTAGCGCCTATCATAGGTTGTTTACACCCAAGCCTGATGAATTTCTTCTGGGCGATGCTACCCCCATGTATATGTATCATTATGAAGTGCCAAAACGAATCTGGTTTTACAACAAATCCATGAAATGGATCCTCGTTTTACGCAATCCGGTTGAGCGGGCATATTCTCACTGGTATATGGAAACCCAACGGGGGAATGACACTCTGCCATTTCTCGATGCATTGCGCTGTGAACGAGAAAGAGCGTTAGAAAGCGGCCCCTTTCAGCATCGGGTGTTTTCGTATATGGACCGGGGCTGCTACCTGGAACAAATTCGAAGAATCTGGAACTGTTTCAGTGTAACACAAACGTTAATCATCAAAAGCGATGAATTACGAAAAGAACCACAGCAGGTGTTGGACCAAGTGTGTGATTTTTTGCAAATCGAGCGAATGCCAGGGATCAAACAACGCAATGTTTTCTCACAAAATTATTCTTCCCGAATTTCAGAGAAAGCCAAATCATTTCTGTTGGATAAATTTGAGTATGAAATCCGCAGCCTGGAAAAAGAATTCTCTTGGGATTGCAGCGATTGGTTGCAATGAGTCATTTGATATTCTGATTGGTACGATTATCCACTCGCGCGAACCCGATACCCTATATCTTTGCGGTAATACACACTATCAAAAGAAATCAAACTTGCAGCTTCATACGCATGGTTGTAGGCTTGATTGAAATTCTCACCCAAGCCAGTAACTCCCAATACCCTGCCCCCCGCTGAAAGCAGGGTTCCATTCAGCAAAGTAGTGCCCGCGTGAAATACAATAGCATTATCTTCCAATTCTTCTTCTACTTCGCGAAGACCGTGAATCGGTTTGTTTTTCTCATATTTTCCAGGATACCCACCAGAGGCCAAAACCACACAGAGCGCATTTTTTCGCGCGGATACTATCCCTTCCCGCGGCAATTCTCCATTGGCTGCGCCAGCCAAAATGGGGAGCAAATCTTCTTCAACGGAGGGGAGAACCACTTGCGTTTCCGGATCACCAAAGCGGCAATTGAACTCGATCACATACGGTCCTTTGTCAGTTAGCATCAATCCCGCATACAATACTCCGGTATAGGGAGAACCTTCTTGATTCATCCCATCGATAGCCGGTCGCAACACCCGGTCGACAATCGATTGCATCAATTCATCATCCAGCAAAGGGATCGGGCAATATGCCCCCATCCCACCGGTATTCGGACCCGTATCTCCTTCACCAATTGGTTTATGATCTTGCGCTGGTGGCAGCACCAGCATACGCTGGCCATCTGTTATCGCAAGCACCGAGAGCTCCGGCCCTGAAAGGCGCTCTTCAATCACAATGGTGCTGCCTGCTTCTCCAAAGGCTTTTTCGCTCATACAACGGTCAATCGCCAAATCGGCTTCTTCGGGCATAGAAGTCACAATCGCGCCTTTTCCCGCGGCCAAACCATCGGCTTTAACGACACATTTCAACCCCTTCTTTGCTAGTTCACGAACATACGCTTTGGCTTGTTGTGCATCATTGAGAACTGAA
>CAZEZQ010000131.1:0-6144 GCA_964516245.1 uncultured bacterium
GGTGCCGGGCAACCGGCATTCCTACCGCGACACTAACATAAAGTGCAGATTAAATATCTGCGTTACTATATATTGTATGGCTGTTTTCTGGAATGGACTTTTTGCCGGTTCGTCATGAATGATTTCGCTGGTGTCTTTGTTGCGGCAAACCACAATGCCGCCATTGGCGATTGAATACAAGCGGTCTTGGTAAAACAATATGGAAGGGATTTCCGTTAAAAAGCGGTTTTGAGTCCACAAAATTTTGGGTTCAACATTCTCTTCATTTGTGACACCGACTTGGATGCATGAAAAGGCTGCTTTCATATTTTTTGTGTTTTCTTAATATTTAAAATTATAAACATTATTATAACAAGAGTTATTAAATGTATTTTTATCAAGTTTGTTATTTTTGGTGACTCATCTACAATCATCCAGATATTAATTTTAGACTGTTAGATATGACGATTCGGCAAAAAGTCTTTTTTGGAGCGCAGGCGTCCTCGCCTGCATCAACATATGGTGCATTTTGGATGCCTGCATTACTATATGTTGTGTGTCCGTTTTCTGGATCAGACTTTTTGCCGGTTTGTTAGATATACCTGATTCAGATAAACCACATTCACCAATAAAGGAGAAACCATGAATCTCCCCATTTCTCGCCGTCAAACACTTCGCCTGGGCGCCGCTGCGGCTACGGCTTTCGCGCTAAATCCGTTGAACAGTTTTTCCGCCGCAAAAAAACCCAATATTGTCTTCATCATGGCCGACGACTTGGGCTGGTCAGATATCGGCTACAACAATCCAGAAATCAAAACCCCGAATTTGGATAGGCTTGCCTCCGAGGGGGTGAAATTCACCCATCATTACGCCATGCCGACTTGTACGCCAACCCGAGTGGGCATTCTCACCGGCCAGTTCCCCAGCCGGTTCGGTGTTTATGGGCCAGATTACGGCAAAATCTTTCGCGACGATACCATTACTCTCGCCCATGCACTGCATCACTCCGGTTACAAGACTCATATTTCGGGCAAATGGCACATCGGCTCACCGCCAGAATATACTCCACTAAAATACGGCTTTGATTCCTCCTATGGTTATTTTGCCGGACAAATCGATCCTTATACTCATTTGTATAAAACGGGAATAAAAACGTGGCACAAAAACGATAAATACCTCGAAGAAAAGGGACACGTTACCGATCTCATCACCGAACATACCATCGATATTATAAACCAAAGCGGTGATGATCCTTTCTTTTTGTATGTAGCCTATAGTGTGCCGCATTACCCCTTGGATGAACCTGAACGCTGGACATCAATGTATTCACATATCGAAGAACCTTCCCGCCGTTGGTTTAACGCTAGCGTGACACATATGGATCATGGAATCGGGCAAATCGTTGATGCGCTCGACGAAAAAGGGATTCGCGAAAACACCCTCATTGTGTTTGTCAGCGACAATGGCGGGCAAAAGAGTTGGAGCAACGATGAGCAATATCATGGCCGTTACGCCGACAAACCGCACACGGTGTTGGGAGACAACTCTCCACTGCGGGGATGGAAGGGAGATGTGTATGAAGGCGGCATTCGCGTTCCCGCTTTCGTCAATTGGAAAGGGACGCTGGATTCAGACGAATGCAGCACTCCCATGCATATTGTGGATTGGATGCCGACACTTTGCAGCTTGGCTGGCTATCCCCCGCCTGATCGCCTGAATTGGGATGGAACCAACCTCTGGCCGAACATTAGTGGCAAAAGCGATCAAGCCCCAGATCGAAACATGTATTGGAGCACCCGCAGCAAAATGGCGGTTCGCGATGGTGATTGGAAGTTAATTCGTTTCTCCAACTCAGATAAAATTGAATTATACAACCTGAAAAAAGACCCGCTTGAAGAGAACGGTATTGCGGATCAACACCCCGAAAAGGTGAAGCAATTACAAAAATTGCTCGACAAGATGATCAGTATGGATAATAAAAAAGTGGATGATTGAGCTCTGGGATTTGATTGATCATTCGAATATAAACTGAAACCAATCTTGAACGGCTGTAGGGGGCAGTTGCAGTTTGACATCAGCGAAAGTCCCCTCTGCATAACTGCCATCATCATGTGATGTCACCGCCAGGCCAACATAGATGGGGTCTAGCATATTCACTTCATGGCTGTCTATCAGAACCCATTCATTCATTTGGATATCATAATATAACGTGCTGTATACATCACCCTCGCGAACCAGGCGCAAACGGCCATCGTGCATTCTTTGGGGGATGCGCAAATCTTGGTTTGTGCTTCCGGCGCTTTGGTGGCTCTGGGTTCTCCATTGCGAACTGGCTTCCATAGTGGATTGTTGAAAACGCGAAGCAAAATGTTTTGAGCCGGGTTCCAGTGTGTCGCGCGCCATCAGGGCAAGTTTGACCCAGTTGCTGGACCCAAAGTTTGTCCCTTCCATCCTGGCTTGAAAGGTGAAATCTGTCGTAACTTCGCGATAGAGAAAATGAAACTCATCCGCATTGTTCCAAATGTCGTCACCGCTGCCGCGTACTAGATAAGCATTCGTTTGTGGATTGTATTCCACATCACCGGGTGCGCTTACCCCGCCAATATCCTGATGTTCTCCGAATATGCCCAATTCGGTAATGGGCTGTTGCGGGGTGGGCGTTGGAGTGGGCTCGTAGCCAATCGGTGTATTTGCCGGGGTAGGAGAAGGCGGAAGAGGGGTTGGTGTGGATGTAGGCAGTCGCAGCCCTCTCTCCACATGTTGCCGAACAATCTCTTCACGCAGTTCAATAAATTCCCGCGCAATATCGACCGCCGCATTAAAACTCTCTACGCCCCGGTTTTGGTTCCAACGCCCGGCTTCGCGATTCATCACGTCACGAATCTTAGCCGCGTTTTCTTCCAAGCGCTGGTTTAGATTCTCTTTGGATAAGGCATTGGCGAAATGGTGGTTCAGTTCTTGCAAAAAATACTGCTGATATTCATCATTGCGCAGCATCTTGTTGAACATTTGGCCGAGAAAACCTGTGCCTGGATCCTGCGCCCGATTGAAGGTGTTTTTGTTATAACTCCCGCGTGAGGCTCCAGAGCCGAACGAATCTTCTGTGTCCCAAGCACAAAAACGCCATTGGCCTTCGGGGACGCGGGGCCGTCCGGCATACCAGTTGTGGTGCGGCCAATCATGATTTTGCACATAAATGTTGAGGATGTAATACGAGGTCATCTGCTCGAGATCGACCATGGTTTGAAATTCTTTATAAACATCCGGATCGCGGAAGTTTGAGCGTGAGACAAACGATTTGAGATTGTTCCACGCTTGCCCCTTGCCGTCTTTGATTTCATCATCCGATACAACATCCCAAAGTTCTTCGCCATACTCATAATAGCTAGCCATAAAATCTTCATCGATGCGTTCAACAATGTTATACAACCCCCAAAATTCACCATTCAAATATAGTTCGGCGAAGGTGCCGTTGGCCACAACACTGCCCATATCCTGATGTACCTGGCGCGCCATTTCGTCAGAAAAATACACCGCCACACGCCGTTCATCAAAATCCCAATGCGACCAGCTGTCGTTGTAACCCGCCCGTAACACCAACTTGTCAAATGTGCGCACTTCGGTGTCTGGCAGAATTTTGGCGTTCAACATTCGCGGCCCGTATTCATCGCGAAAATACAAGCGGAACGATTTTTTATCTGAACGCTTCCGCGAGGCCCCGCCGTGGATGCGCAGGCCCGCATCCACACCGAACAATCGGCTGCCATCTTTTAGAAAATACTCGAACGAAGCGGGCCGTTCCCACTCACGGCCATGTGAAGTAGCGTTGGCATAAATGCCAATTCTCCGGTCAAACAAGTTATCCGGATGGGTAGAAATCATCATCACGGGTAGGGGATGTTCGTCTTGATAGAGATACGTATGGGTTGCCGCATCGCTGGGCAAATAGTCATCACGGAAGGTGCGTGCGCGAATGACGGTTGTTTCATTAATGGAGATTGAGCCATCATACAAACGGCTGGATCTTGCCGGTTCGCTGCCATCGAGAGTATAGCGAATGCTGCTTTCACCATTTGTCCCTATGAGTGTCAATTCGAATGGATTGGTCTTGATGCCAGCCTCTTCAGAAAACTCGGGCTTCGCAGCAATCCCCAGTGCTCCATCACTCTTGTTTTCTTCACCGGGTGTAGGCGATTCATAGAATAACCAGGTTTCAGAATCATTCGGAGAGCGGCCATACGAAACTTCTCGCCGTTGGGTTGGATATTGAATAAAATCTTCAACCATTCCATCCGCTCGAAACAACACCACCGCTTCGCCTTCGCGTTGGAGTTGGAAATTGACATGAAGATTATTGGGAGAGTTTCGGTCTTCGCCAGTGGCATAGAGCAGCAAATACTCTCTGGGAGATATTGAAACGGAAGGGAATGCCCATTTCTCTGGTTCGTTCACATCATCGGTTATGGTATATCCGTTAAGATTGATCTGTTGATCGCCCGAATTGAATAGTTCGATCCATTCAAGCGTGTTGCCTTGCGAATTTTCCTCTTCTGTCGCGGTGAGAATTTCATTGATCAGTATGGTGGCCTGAGAGGGCGCCGCGATCAAAAACAGCAATAAAAATATTCCCAATCGGGAACAACATCTATGGTTTTTCATAATCTCCCCAATCAGATAGTTTTTCTAACCTTATTCTAACAGTATAAGGATAATCACTTATTTTTGTCTACAAATAGGCAAATTTAGCAAAGAAATCTGATCATTGAAGCGCAGGCGTCCCCGCCTGCTAACCCTTTTGGAAACCAAATCAATAAGGCGTGAGCGCCATAAGATTGGATTCGACTATGAGTCAAGGAAGTCATCGAGACAACCTTTCGAGGGGATTTTTGGTGGGAGTACGAATTGTCAGAATTAGGATAATCAGAATTTCCAGAATAGGCCAGGATAACAACTTCAGATAAACATTGAAATTGCTGTTAATATAGTTAACTCATATACTATACGTAAGTAAATAGTAAAAGATATCCGCATTTTCGCCGTTATCCTGAATATCCTGCGCATCCTGGATATCCAGATTCAGACAAAAATGTTGAGAAACGTAAGATACAAGCATTTGTATGGATCGTTGGTTTGAGTATTGGAAAATTGGATTGAAATTGAATCGTAACAAGCGGGTTTTCAAGGCATACACACTTCATTTGCCAGCCATTTCTACACCGGTTCCAGAACCTGCCGGAACCTGCCGGAACCTGCCAGAACCTGCCAGAACCTGCCAGAACTTGTCACCCAAGTGAGTGTTCATAGCAGCCTAACGCATCTATGATTATAATAACTGATCCATCAACAATGCGCCCTTTTGCGTTACAGAATAAATTTGTTTCACGCCTGTTTGTCTTGTGCTGCGTTTCACCAAACGACGGTCTTCCAAACCTGACAAAACTTCTTGCAGGCTGGTTCTGCTACCAATTAAACTTTTAAATTTGTTGTCGTTTACATGTGTAGGAATTTTTGCGAGGTATTTCAAAACCTTGATTTCATCTTCATCGTTTAAGGATAATTCTTTGAAATTCTCACAAAGCAGCTTCGAGACAAATGGTGCCGTGAGTGGAACCCTGGCCTTCGGCATTGATCCATGCATGAGACTAGTTTCGACAAATTGAAGAAGAAGCTTAAAGTTCCCCATAGAAAGAATATCAATGTTGCGGCAGGCCTTTTGCGAAAGTGGAAATCGATATGTTTTGAGAGGTTTTCCTCGATTGAATCTCAATTTCAGAAAATCTTTGAGATCCCCTTTTCCTTCCTCCCACATGGAATCCAACCTGTGATAGTATCGAAACGTAGAACGCACAAGAGATTCTGAATCTTGGTACTCATCACTGAAGCGATTTTTCAAATCGCGATTGGCCAAAATAAGCACAGAACCCATGGGGAGTAAACCTTTCACCCGTTTGCATAGGTGGGTCACTTGTTCAATGTGTTCACCATCAAAGAAATCGGATTCATCGAGGAAAAGGTAAATGCGGTGTTTCTTGGATTGCAGGTATTGTAGAGATTCCCGTATAACCTCCCGCACTTCAACATTTCGGACTGGAGCAATCGTTTCATGATTTACAAAAGTTGCTTGAGCTCCAATTCCTCCAGGGGCCAGTTTGGGCTGCCAATCAC
>CAZEZQ010000131.1:6154-8592 GCA_964516245.1 uncultured bacterium
GTCTGGCTAATAGAGGAAATCAACCGCTTTCGAAGTTCGGCTGCATATTTCGAATCATCCTTTTTAATGGCAAGAATACAACTTTCGGCAATTTCAACATCCTCATCTTCAAACCGATGCGCATTTGACAGATCGACACGAATAAAGCCTTTGTTTTTCATGAAGAGTCGATGGACCAGAGTTGTCTTTCCTACCCCCGGGCTTCCAGCAACCAGTATAGCGACTGTTGATCGTCCTTGTGTGAATGTGTTCAGTGTCTGTTGGTCCATTTCACGGCCAACGAAAAACTTCTGATCTTCCATGTTGGTTAAGGGATCAGGCGATAGCAACGGCTCTTCTCGAAGTCTATAATATTCCCACCACTGGCTCATGTTTTGTTCCCCCCGTATCAGGCACCACCATTTTTCTTCATAGATATCTCAACCTGCCACCACCTGCCGCAACCTGCCAGAATTAGGTTTGTTCACCCCCCCCAGGTCAGAACAACAGATAGTGAAAACAGAATCTGTATGTATGAAACATAAATATATATGAGAATTATGTGCAAATTAAGAGACTTGGTAACAGAACTCAAAATGGCCGTCATTGTGAACGAGTGCCGCAAGGATTGATGGGTGTCTTATACCTTTAAATCTTTTTTTTCAAAAGATTGGGCTCGAATATGAATTATGAAATCCATCGATACAAGCTTTCGAGTGGATTGTTGGTGGGAGGATTGGAAAGATAATGAATTGTAGAAAACGGGCATTCAGCTTTTATCAATTAATGAAGCGTTCATCACAGCGTGATACAGCGCGGGGAAGGTCTCGCGGTGAAACCCTTGTACATAGTGGCTCTCGCCGCCGTCTTTGACGGTGCGCACGAGAATGGTTTTCCATGGACGGTAATAATAGCGGGGATCGGTTTTGGGGGCTTCTTCGTGGTAATCGCCGCTGATGGGATACAGATCGAAAGCGGCTGTGGTGAAATGGCGAATCTCACGGCCCTCTTGGTGGGCCACGTTGCGCGCCATCGATAGGGCTTTGAGATAGACTTCGGGCCCCATCACGGCCGAACCAAAATTTAAAAATACTCCACCCTCCAAATTGCTGACCGAGTGCGCAAAGATCAAAAAGTCGGTATAAGATGTCTGTCCTAAGGCAGACCCATTGCAATTGGGGTGTTCGTGGATGATGTCGTATCCAATCCCAACATGCGCCGTAACCGGCACATGCAACCGCACCCCGGCGGCCAAAACGCTGATATCGCGATGGGAAAATTGATTGTTTTCAATCATCCGCCCCACCGCTTCACCCATACCGATGTACTGATCGGCTCCAAAATTAATGGCTTCGTTGATCAGCCCGGTTTCCTGCCACAAGCCAAACTCACCTCTTCGAATGTAGCGCTCGACGCTTTCAGTCGTCTTGCCGATCAGGGCAAACTCAAAATCATGAATCGGTCCTGCCCCATTCATAGCGACATGAGTGATATAGCCCTTTTCCATAAGATCGATGATATAGCGTGATACACCAGACCGAATCACATGGGCTCCCATACACAAGATTATGGCGCGCCTTTGCTTGCGCGCGTTTGTGATCGCCTGGGCGATTTTTGGGATAGCCTCATGTTGAAAATCAGGCGGTGGGGCATCTAAGGGAAGAATGGCCGACAAATCCAAATCATGGATACGTTCTTTCAATGGTTTGATCGTTAGTTTGGAACGGTCAAATTGTGGAAAAGGCATGTGCGGTTCATTTTCTACATGTGTGGTTCATTTTCTGACGATTCGGCAAAAAGTCTTTTTTGGAGCGCAGGTCAAAGACGCGCCTTGGTGGGCGTCCTCGCCTGCAACAACATAAAGTGCAGATTGGATATCTGCGTTACTATATTGTGTGGTTGTTTTCTAGATCAGGCTTGCCGGTTCGTCTTTTCTAAATATGTAAATTCCTGTTGGAAGAGCATTCGGGGCAATCACACTAGAATGCCCAATTAAATAACAAGGTAATATCCGCAATCCACTCCTCCCCCATGTTGGGGCCTGCGCGCCGTGGCGGGGAGGCTAGGAGGCAATGTCATCAACTTAGCGGGAGGGCGAGGCTCCCGCCGAGCCTTGGGTGGTGAATCAGAGGCAATGGGAGGAATCGGCTCATCAGGAGCCTCGCCCTCCCATCGATGAAATCCTCTCAATAAATCTCCCAACCATCCACATCGGTCTCGCCTGTGCCGAGCGCACCGAGGAAGGTCCCATCAATTCCAGCCGTCAAAACCGGCGAACCTTCTTGAAGGGTGAAATCGCCATTCTCTGGGTCTACGTACATCGGGTCAACATCCAATATATTCTCTTGCACATCCACATCACCACTAATTTGATTGTCTGCAAAGATATTCACATTACGCAAGGTGATGTCGGTCTGCTCGGCGGAGGCATCATTGGTTATACCGTCAAATGGTTCGAC
>CAZEZQ010000131.1:8602-9784 GCA_964516245.1 uncultured bacterium
GATATTGGTATTGGTGATTTCAAGAGTGACTGAACCGTTATCAAATGCCTGGATCCATACCCCGAGAGAGGTCAGCGACTGATACAAATCGCAATGATCAATGAGTGCCGTGGTGGTGCGGTCATCTTCTGTGTTCAGAGCAACATTGGCTAACGAACTGCCACTAACAATCGTATTGGTCATGGTTAAGGTTCCCGTTTCCTGAAAAACCCCATGATGTTCGTCACTGCCATTGTTTCGAATGATGCAGTTATTGACGGTCACTTCAGGCCATGAAGCAGGAGCATTGTCTTCCAATTCAGAATCATCGAGTGTTACGCCATTATTCAAATTATTTTCAATAATGCAGTTATTCAGTGTAGTGATCTCATCTCCAAACCCCGTGCCGTCGGTGCAATCATGAATATGGCAGTTGTTGAGTACAGTAATTCCTCCATCGATTTCAACGCCGGTTCCGGCATTGAACATTTCACAATCGGTGGCTGTGACTGTTCCTGATGGCACAGGAAGGCCAAGTTCACGTGGGAAATTCGAGTTGGCAAAAGGGAATGGGATATCATGAAAGGCGCAATTTTCAAAGTTGACATTATCAACCAGTCCCCCACTACCAGATTGTAATGATACAACATCCAATGGAGTCACCACACTCCCAACAATATCTCCAGGTACATCCGCTCCAGCACCTGAGATATCACAATTGCGAACTGTGACATTCGAGCTGGTTATTGTCAAACTAATTACGACTCCCAAAGCGTTGGGCTCGGTTTCGGTTTGCACGATGTTCAATCCTTCCAATACCGTTCCATCGCCGTTCACCAACAATCCAAACTTATCTTGTGTGCCCAAGTCCAATCCCGCTCCTGCCAAACTCTGCAAACGGTTCACTTGATTGGGCAAATCGATAATCACCTCTTCCCCTTCCGCCGCTCTTAAGGTGAGATTGGGTTTGTTTTCCGGCGGCATATTCAAATGCCCAATATGAACATCTTCTTCGTAAGTCCCAGCGGAGATAATAATCTCATCTCCGGGTGAAGCCGCATCGATCGCCGCTTGAATGGTGTCATGATCACCACTCCCGTCTTGATTCACAGTCAAGGTGGCCGGCCATGCGGCAGTCGTGGCAATCATGAATCCCGCAAACACACACAGTATCTCAACTCGATGTAACCCGTTCCATTTTGG
>CAZEZQ010000132.1:0-9739 GCA_964516245.1 uncultured bacterium
GCGTGATCAGAATCCTTGGTTTGCCTGGGGGGCGTTTGCGGGCTGCTGGGTGGCAATCGCGCATTCATTTTCCAGTTTCCCCTTTCATTTGCCGGCAAATGCTTTTGTATTCGTAATGCTGGCTTCTTACCTCAGCGTGGATAAAAATCGTGCCTTGCCACAAGCCGCCAGTCCAAACCAAAATTGGCAAATATTGTGTTTTATTTTTGCCGCCTTGTTTGCCTTGCAGGCGGCTTTGCAATACATGAGCAGCCAATATTTGCGCCAGGGCTACGATTCACGCGGATTGCAATCGGTGATTCATTTGGAAACCGCGAAACAGCTAAACCCATTCGACCCACAGGTGTACTTCATGCTGGGGGTGCGGGCGATAGAACAGGGTTGGTACAAACGAGCAGAAGAAGCGTTGAAAGAGGGGCTTGAATTGCGGGAGGATCACACCTCGCACAAATATCTAGCCCGCATATATTTGGAACGTGGAGAATTGCAAAAAGCAATTGAAGAGCAACGCCGGGTGCTCGAGCTCAACCCGGCCTATCCCGGCCACTTTCGTGAATTGGCGGATATGCTGCGCAAAGCCGAGAAAGAACAAGAAGCCCAGCGAATGGTAGAAAAAGCAGAACGGATGCAAAAGAAGTTAGAGGCCCAGTAAGATATGGGCAAAGACTAACCAAAAATATTTGAATTATTTTATCACAACGCTGATTGTAGGGGCAGACCCCTGTGTCTGCCCCGAATGCTGATGATATTGCACTTAAATCAATTCTGAGAGACAATCTTGCAAAAATCACGCGTAAGAATCTAACCCACTACAACAAGTGTAGAATGCGAACAAACTTTATATGATGTTCATGCAAAAAGAGCAAGTAAAATTTGATCAATTATCCATATTGTGATGCGGGCATCTTGCCTGCCATTTATGCTGGTGTAGACAGAATCTCCGCATCACAAGTAAAGACTTTTGTCGAATTATCTTAAAACGGAGTTCTGACAAAAAAACATAGAAAGCAAACGAATCATGAAACAAACCCGGCGAACCTTTTTGCAAACCACCGGCGCTGGATTAGCAGTGGGAAATCTATCGGCCTTGGCCGCGCAAGAGAAACACAATGTATTGCTGATTCATGTCGACCAGCATCGCGCATGTGATGTGGGCTATGCGGGCAATGATATAGTGCAAACACCAAACTTAGACCGGCTGGCGCGTGAAGGAGCAGCCTTTCAAAACGCCATTGCCAATATATCCGTATGCACACCCAGCCGGGCGGTGTTGCTGACTGGGAAATATCCACTTTCCAACGGCTGCCTGGCGAACGATTTGGCTTTGCCCACCGGGCAAAACACCATTGCCAGCGTATTGAAAGAAAACGGTTACAAAACCGGATACATCGGCAAATGGCATCTCGACGGCATCCCCCGGGGAAAGTTCACACCGCCCGGACCCCGGCGGCAGAGATTTGATGATTTCTGGGCGGTATACAATTGCCGCCACAGCTACTTCAATACCCAATATTACCTCGATACCCCCACTCTCATTAAACGCGAGGGATATGAGCCGGATGTACAAACCGAACTGGCGCGAGGATTTTTTCACGAACACCAGGAAAATCCATTCTTCTTGATGATCTCTTATGGCCCGCCTCATGCGCCGTACGAACAGGTTCCCGAAAAATACAAAAATCTATACGGCACAAACAACCTCCCGTTGCGCAAAAACTGCAAAGTTGCGCCGAAAGACAAAATTGCGGGATACTATGCCCACATTACCGCAATCGACGATTGTGTGGGACGATTGATGAAGGATTTAGAAACCCTCGGTCTGCGAGAAAAAACCATGGTGGTGTTTACCTCCGACCACGGCGATATGCTGTGGTCACATGGCCGCATCAAAAAACAGCAGCCTTGGGAAGAATCGATCAACGTTCCACTAATTATCAATCAACCTGGAAAAATTCCATCGGGCAAAATGCATGATGTGTTAATCGGCACGCCTGATTTGACCGTAACGTTGTTGAATTTATTACATGCGCAAGCGCCCTCAGAGATGGAAGGATTGAATTACGCTCCATACCTGCTGACAGGCAATGGCGAAGAACACGAATCGGTCCCGCTTATGGATTTAGTGCCAACCAATCAAACCCGGCATTGGAACGGCAAAACCTGGCGGGGAGTGCGCACCAAACGCTATACCTATGCCCGTTGGGAAAATTTGGGCTGGGTGTTGTATGACAACCAAGAAGACCCTTATCAACTAAACAATCTAATCGATAAATCTGAATACGCCGAATTGCGCCAATCGTTAGAAGAAGAATTGCAGAAATGGTTGAAGCGCCTCAATGACCCATTCTGCCCCGTCGAGCAACTGCTCGCTCAGACAAACGTTGCCGATGAGTGGCAGAGGCGTGGAGAGCATTTTGATGAAGTAAGAGGGCGTTAAAACGAAGTTGTATTGGTGGGCTATAGCCCACCCTACCCACGATCCATGGAACCTCAAAAAAAGCAAAAACATTCTCCAAAAAAGTCACGCTGGTTTCATCGCTTGTTGCGGTGGGGTGTCAGAGTTGTGTTCTTTGCTGTTGTGTTGGTTTTGGCCTTATGGCTGCTCTCACCGTATATTGTAAAATTTACTCCATTGCAAACGTATATCAAAAATCAGATTGAAAGTGCTTCGGGGGGTGAGGTTGAATTTCAATCCATTTCTTTTTCGCCATTTGGATATTTAACCCTTTCACCCTTTGAATACAAACAAACTGTGAATGGCTCGACTTTGCAAATCAATGCACGTACAGCTACGGCTTCTGACTTATGGAAAGATGAAATACAAATTGATATTACTGGCCTCACCATTCGAATGAACGGTACCCATATTGCAGATGTATCTGAAACGATTATTGTGATCCAGAATGTGTGGGTATCTCCCAAAATAAAACTTTCATTGGACCAAGGCAAACTTGATCCATGGGTGGCTCAGTTCACTTCTTCATCCACAGAACAACAAGAGAGCAGCGCCTATGGCCTATCATGGCTTGATGGGATCAATGTTTCACAATTTCGCATAAATCTCCCAAACATTGAAAGCGAGTATCTCTGGTTTGGTGAAATTACTCCATCCAATACGCAAGTGAATGCATCATTGAGACTCAAAACACCTGCAAATGGGAATACAGATTCACTAACCGCCGATGCAGCATGGAACTTGAAACAAAATCGTGTGGAATTCATCAAATTTGATGCGCATCATCTCCCCATCGTTTATTCAGCAACCAAAACAACTTCCATGCATATAAATGGTTCGGGATCATTGCAATTCGAGAGTGGCCGTTATGAGGTGAATAGTGATATCACATTGTTGGATGTTGTGACCGATGCGCCGGGGATCGAGAGCATTCAATCCGCCAGTGTTCACGTTCTTGCCAAGACGGTCTTTACACCAGATTTTCAATACATCAGTCTGGGCAAAAAGATGTCACACTCTCCCTTAACCATTGCGCAAACGAATGACGTCCAATGGAACCTGCCCGCAGGCCAAAGCAATACAATGGTTCATACTGAATCTGAGTCTCCTTTGGAATTGCAATGGCAATCACCCGATTTGGGTGAAATCGCCATCACCAGTTCAGAGTATCCACTTTCAATCACTTCACCCATCACAGTCCGCCTGAACGTTCACCAACAACCGGTATCATCGTTACTACAACGAATCCCCAAAGCATTAACCAGAAACCTACCAGAGCTGCAAGGGCAAATTGCGCTTCATGCTGAAGCGCAGATCGAAGACACTCAACTGCAGCACTACGAAGGCCGGTTCGCACTCGTTGAAATGGATTGCCCGTTGGGCGCACTCGCCATTCACGATGCATCACTAAGCGGCCCGATACACGGCAGCCATACACAACATCATCTTGAACTTACAGGAAACACCGGATTGGGTCTTGTTCTAAATACTACCGCTCCTGTTGAACTCGAACCGGGCGAGCTGCAAGTTAATATTGACTACAATTCCAGCGGCAACTCGTACCGAATTAATATCCCAGAGATCAATACCAAATATCTCAATAATGTCGCATTCAATCTGCATAATCCAATGAATTGGACATTAACTGGAAGTTTGGATACCTCTACAGCACTGGCGCCGCTTCTTCAAGAAGCGGTTCCCTCTCTTCCAAGAAAAATCGAGGGCATGGGTGAAGTCTCTCTAAATGCGCAGGGGGATGCCAACACAATGGAGATCAATGCGGAAAGCCCCGATCTCACCTTGTATTCGTTTGATGCCGACCCATCGTTTGGCGTTCAATTGCGTAGTTTCCAAAGCCAAACCAACATCGAGTGGGCCAAGAAACCAATGCAGGCCCGCATTCAAATGCAGGCAGCAACCCCCTATTTGTCATACGGCGGCAAAGACGCCGAATGGCCGGGCGACACACTAAAACTGGATACAGCCATCACCATTGCAGATACGATACAGTATTCGGGCTCGCTCTCTCCTCCCGGCGGGGGAACTGTTGATATCGAAACGAATGGCCAAAAGTATGTGGTTCAGCTTAAGGGGCTAGATATCGAAACCTTTGTGCTCCCCCTGTTGAACCGAATCGTATTGGACTGGAATCAGCCGCCCTATTATGCAACCGGCCGTTTCAGTTCTTATTTCTCGATGGCGAACGACCTATCAATTGATGGTGAAGTTCAACTCGCCAATGCAGTCATCGAGGCTGCCGGCCCTCCCAAAGTCAAATTTGATAACATCCGCATCATCGCTCCAATCACATACCCTATCGACCCGGCTCGTCTTCAAAAAAGAGACATCCAATTTCAAGCCGATCGAATTTCAATCGGCGAGGCCGAATTTGCTGAGGTTGCGGCTGTCATCCCCCTAAATGCAACAACCATCGTGCCCCTGCAAGACATCCAGGTGCCCATGTTTGACGGCACAATCGATATTGCCAAAGTTGAAATACAAAACTGGCAAAGCCAAGTCCCTAATGTACAAGCACAGTTCGCCTTGGATCAAATCAATTTGGCCGCGCTCCATCGAATCTATCCCTTTTTGCCGAGACAAGGCTCAATATCAGGCAGCATACGGGATGTGCAATTTTCAACGGAGCGTTTTCTATTCGATGGAAATTTGATGTTGAAATTGTTTGAGGGTGAAATCGGATTGCAAAACCTGTACGTACAGAATCCATTTGCCTACCCAAAAACCATCGGTTTCGATGGATGGATCGATTCGATCAACCTCAAACCTTTGACCGCCTATATGAATTTCGGAATAATGACCGGCCAAATTAGTGGATTGATCAAAAATTTTGAATTGATTCTTCCACCCACTGGTTCTGATGAATGGCCGCGCCCCATCCGTTTCGATCTCTCGGTTGAAAAAGTGGGCAAAGAGATTGGTATTGTAGACCGCAAAGCCTTGCAAAACATCGTCGACCTTAGTGAGAACACCTATTTTTCAGGTTCAATGGCTGACCGGGACAATTATTTTTATACCCAACTCGGTTTGAAAGCCAGTTTGGATGGTGACAATTTGCGAATGTTCGGAACCGC
The DNA here is from genome assembly GCA_964516245.1 of uncultured bacterium. GTDB lineage: Bacteria > Hinthialibacterota > Hinthialibacteria > Hinthialibacterales > Hinthialibacteraceae > CAZEZQ01. Next base: position 5,548 of record CAZEZQ010000132.1, read on the forward strand.
CAAAAACAATATGTTTCTTTATGCCGACGCGGGCAAACAATTTCTAAACCCCAATTTGTGGTTCGCCGTGCCGGTCAATATCAAACTCGCCAACCCCAACCAAGTGATCCCATTCGAGCGAATCTGGGAACGCTTGCAAATGCAGATTGATACAACAGGCACAGAAGTGAAAGTTGATTAAATCAAGCATATTCACTGTTCAACCATTCAACAGCGCTATCGGCATCGGGCACAAAATCGAGCAGATCGATTAGTTGATCTCTCACTTCCGTGCTTTCTTTCAACGCAATAACCATATTGCGCAGCCGTTCGCCCACCACGATGATTGGTTTGGTGCCGCCCATCACTTTTAAATTCCAAGCCAGCAACAGTTCTGCTAAAGTGCCGATGCTGCCATCGAGCACGATATAGGCATCCGCCATTTTCATTAACGTCGTGATGCGTTCGGGCAAATCTTCGGTCCAAACATGTTCCGTTAAATAGGGGTTAGGGACGCGATCTGAAAAATCCCGGCACAGCACGCCAATGGTGGTGCCGCCCGCTTCTTGCGCTCCCCGGCTGCACGCTTCCATTACACCCATATAGCCACCAGTAATGACCTGATAACCTGCCTGGGCGAGCAATGCTCCAAGACGATAGGCCTGTTGGGCTCCTTCGCTATCCTGTGTGATCCCTGAACTCCCGTAGACAGCGATTGTTTTCGGTTTTTTATTCATATTGATCTTTCCTTGGCCGTTTTAACAAAATCCGAACGATATTTCTTGCGATTTTGGAAGGGTGTTACTACAATAATCAATGATTGAAAATTGCTGTAAAGGATTGTAGCATGGCCATTCGGAAAATCCGTATCTATGGCGATGAGGTTTTACGCAAAAAAGCCAAAGTAATAAAAAAATTTGACAAACAATTGAACAAGCTGGTCAATGACATGTTTGAAACCATGTACAGCGCCAGTGGGATCGGTCTTGCCTCACCGCAAATCGGTTTGCTCAAACGCTTAATCATCATCGATACATATGAAGAAGGCGAGAAGTTTGCCTTCGCCAACCCCAAAATCACTTGGAAAAGCGATGAATCCAATGTGATGAAAGAAGGTTGTCTTTCTATCCCCGGTGTCGAAGGCGAAGTGCGGCGTTCGGAGCGCATCAAGATCAAAGCCAACGACCCCTATACGGGTGAAGAAGTAGAGAAAGAACTATCAGGCCTGCCCGCCCGTGTGTTTCAACACGAATTGGACCACTTGAATGGCGTACTCTTTATCGACCATTTGACCAATGATGAACGCATGCAGCTCAGCCGCAAACTCGAAGAACTCACCGCCGCATAAATATTTCCTCTATTCCTTTCCCCTTGTCCAAACTGCTGGTTTTATGAATACTCACTAAATGAATATGAATGTAAGAAAGAAACACTATGTCCATAAGAACCGTATTCATGGGAACTCCCGATTTTGCCATCCCTACTTTGCAAGCCTTAATCATTGACAAAGATATTGAGATCAAGGGAGTCATTACTCAGCCTGACCGTCCTGCGGGCCGGGGAAAAAAACTTCGGCCTTCACCGGTGAAAGAAATGGCCAGCGAACACAATCTCGATATTCTCCAGCCCGAAAAACTCAAAGAACCGCACGTTCTCCCCTGGCTGCAGAAACGCGAGCCGCATGTGATAGTGGTGGTGGCTTATGGCGGCTTTATCATCAAACCGGTGCGTGAACTGCCGCCCTATGGCTGCATAAACCTGCACCCCTCCAAACTGCCGAAATACCGCGGCGCCGCTCCCATTCAGTGGGCGATTATGAACGGTGACAGCGAGACTGCCAACACAACCATGTATCTCTCAGCCGGGTGGGATGATGGCGATATTATCTATCAAGAAGATGAACCCATTTTGCCGGACGACACCTACGCCTCATTGTCCGAACGCCTCTCGCAAAAAGGGGCGCCGCTGATAGTGAAAACCTTGAAAGACATTCATGCTGGAGCCGCACCGCGCACGCCCCAGCCGGAAGAGGGCGTTGTGTTCGCGCCGCTGATTAAAAATGAAGACGCCCAAATTGACTGGAACCGGCACGCATACGAAATCCACAATCAGGTTCGCGGATTGAATCCTGTACCCGGAGCATTTACCCATTATGAGGGAGCACGCTGGAAAATTCTAAAAACCGAAGTCATTGAACAAGCGCAGCCCACCACACCGGGCAAGATTGTCTCTGTTGAATTTAACACCATCCGGGTATCAGCCAAGGATGCGTTCGTAGAAATATTGGAGCTGCAGCCGCAAGGCAAGCGGCCCATGAAAGCCGATGAATTTCTGCGCGGGAAAAAAGTCGAACCGGGAAGCCGCTGCGAGTGACGATGCGTTTGCCTCTTTTATCCACAGATATCTTGATTCATGCCATCCTGTTTGGCGTTACTTTACTCTATTTGGCCGCAGACAGTTTTCTGCAATCAGGCGCCACCCCTCCGCTGATTTACCCATTTTTTTTGATCCTCGCCACCATCACAATCTACCGCCAGCATGAACAGAGCCATGAGTATCAATCCAATATCATTTTAATTCCTAGTGTTATTGGGATATTCATTATCGGTTTTTGTTTAATTAACGAAATGCACCGTGATTATTGGGCATTCAGCAGCCCCCGGCAATATCCTGTTGTGTTTCGGGTGCTGTGGTATCATGCCTTTTTTTTGCTGGTTCATCCTGGGGTGTATCCCAAGGTATGGAACAGTGTTGCCAAAGGATATTTTTTCTTGCGCGAGCGGGGGTATTTTCATTATAAAGTGTGGGTTCTCGTGCTGATCGCTTGTGGCGTACTTTGGTTTTTGCGCTCACAAAATATTTCGCCGGACGGGTATGATTGGCTCAAGCACAGTGTGCTAGAAAAAACCTGGGCAGGATACCTGCGCGAACCACTGGGCATGTTGATCTTTCGCATTTGTGTGGTTACCGGGCAAAAATTATTCGCTCTCGCGCCATACAACACCCTCACTCTCGTAACCTTTCTTTGTGGGTTTCTTGCCACGTGGTTGCTGCGGCCCGTCATCAAGGCTTCGCTGCCCCAGGCATTTTGGGGAACCACTCTAGCCTTTGTAATCAGCTGTACCGGCTATACCCAAATCTTTGTAGGCAATATTGAGATTTACTGCCTCTTACATTTAGGATTGGCCATCTATCTCTATTCGGCCATTCGGTATTGTCAAAGCCGCCATCCTGCCTGGCTAACGGGGTTATTGTTTGGCATCTTCTTTTGCGTGCATCTTTCGGCAGGATGGTGGATCCCAACCCTGCTGATTCTCCCCTTTATAAAACTATGGCAATATCCATGTGTAAAAAATCTCACTTGGGATATCAGCCAAATGCTGATATCAGCCACGATATTCGTATTTGTGTTTTGGTTTTTTTTGCTGCATTACAATTTCGATGGAAGCCTGGCTGCCATGTGGGAGCATTTCACTAGTGATGAGGTAATGCTGGTTGGGTCTGACGCCGCCATGTTCAACCCCATCACAACGTATGTAGATATGGATTTCTACATCCGCATGCTGAACGAATATTTCTTCATGCTGCCCGGCGCTATTATGTTGCTTGTAATTCTGGTGGCATCTTGGCGCTGCTGGCCACCTTTGCAGCCACTGCAATTGTGGTTTCTACTGTTTACTGCCTTCTACTTCGTTTACACCATTGTCTGGCATCCCGACCGCAAGTTCCCCGCCGATTGGGATATCTTCTCCGGCCTCACCATCCCCGCCGCGCTGTTTTTGTGCCAATTGGTGGCAAATCCAAAGTTATCAGATCAAGCCAAACGATATGCGCTCTATCAAACAGTGGTATTTGGCAGCATGTTTGTTTTGTGGACCTTGGTAAGAAATCATCAAAAGGTTACGGATTGGCCGATTTTGTAGATTTTAAATTTGGATAGATCTCAATATTTATTAGATGAGCGTATTTATTAGGTGGGCATGTTTATTAGGTGGGCGCGTTTATCGGGAGGGCGAGGCTCCCGCCGAGCCGCGAATGTTTGTTTTAGTACAATGATTTCACATAAACTGTGTTCCCACAAATCACGCTCAGAAGCGTCTGCATAACCAATTAGAATTTCAGAACTTACAAAAGTGTTTCATAAGAGCACCCCACCCACCACGGCGGGCTATATCAAGATGAAACTAAAGTGCTTCAATAATGTTTGCTCAAC
>CAZEZQ010000133.1:0-351 GCA_964516245.1 uncultured bacterium
CAATCGCAATGGCGCCCGCCCACAACTGCATGCCAATTGCTAAACCAATGAACGCTAGAAACACTTTCCGATATGATTCGTGTTTAATGCATTCAATTGCCAACACTGGCAGCATAGAAAAAAAAGGTAAGATCGAAGCCAAAAAGCGGTCATTGCGTTGGGTTAAGAAAAACCAAGCAATATAAGCAGCCAACATAAAAAGAACAGACCGCATTGCCGCATGCCGCCAGCCAATGATAAACAATGCTGGTATGCCCGCCAACCAAAATGCGCTAAAGCCAAGTGGCAGCGAGCTGGATAGAAAACTTTTTTGCATCGGGAGAGAGAAAAAAGAAATCAAAGATTCTGAAA
>CAZEZQ010000133.1:361-9714 GCA_964516245.1 uncultured bacterium
TGCGCGGCGCGAAACAAATCTTCAAAAAAGAGTGGACTTCCACCCCAATACTGGGGAAACAATGGATAGACTGGATTTTCATACAAAATCAAATTCCGAATCAACCAAGGCGCAAAGAGCAACACCCCTCCCAAAAAAACTAAAAACATATTTCGTACCAAATGAAAACGCTTTGAAAGAATCAAATCGCATCCAACCAAAACCGCAAATGGAACGAACACGGATAGGATCGCAATATACTTTGCTCCTAAAGCGAAACCCAAAGCAGCGATCATCATGAGCCGATCAACTCCGGTGGCATTCACCCGATACCGCTCATACGCCAACACCAAAATTGCCGCCGATACGCTTACGCCCAAATCAATGTTGGCTTGCAGCACCAAACTCATCACGATGCCAGTGGATAAAAACATCAACGGTGGAAGAAAGGCATAGCGTTCAAATCCCCATAATCTTCCCAAGACAAAAAGCGAAGCCGCAGTAATCAATGCCATTAGCATATTGATCACCGTGCATCCGCTTACGCTTTTTAGCGCCAGCGGCCATAGATAGAGCATTTCTACATTCATTGGGAAAGCGGCATATACGTTGTATTCAAACGTTTTCCACCCATGAGTATTCAGATATTCTTCCGGCACCGCCAAATGATACTCATGCGCGTCGTATCCCAAAGATGGCAACAAGGCGCATGCGAAAAGCAACCCGATAGCCGCTATGCCAAGTAGTGTCCAAACGCTTAATTGGGGGAAAGGAAATTGATGAAACTGTAGGATAAAATGCAGATGAATTTTCGCTTTCCACCAGTTCCAAAAAAGTAGAATGAGAATAACCGAGAGGCTCGCAACAACCAATGGATAAGCAAGCCTGAAAGTCAGCAAAAGAAACCCGGCTGCACTGGCCAAGCACAGCGTGAGGAAGGAGGTATATGTTATCACTTCGATTGGTTGGAGATCTGTATATCCTTCCCACCGTTTCAAAAGCCAATCGGCCAATGGATAAAACGCCGCCACCCCAAACAATCCCGCCACCAGGCTGCGCAAATGAAAGAGTGGAGCCAACACAACCCAAAAGTGGAAATACGACAGAAGCACAAGAACGGCTGCAGCCAACAGTAACGTAAGCAAAGGATAGAAGCGGTTCATGGGTTTGGGTGGGCGTCCAGATAGCCTTGCAAGATCCAGGCGGCAGTAGTTTGATCGATCACCTGTTTGCGTTTGTTTCGCCGCACATCAGCTTCCAGCAGCATGCGTTCTGCGGCGTGGGTTGAATAGCGTTCATCCCAGTATTTCACGGGTATCTGAAGTTGATTTCGGATTTGTTCTCCCAGCGATTTTGAGAGCTGGGCCAATTCGCCTTTGGAACCGTCCAAGCGCTTGGGCATCCCCACCACCACTTGAGTGACGGTTTCTTTTTCGATAACAGATTTCAGTTCATTCAACACGTGTTCGTCAGATCGGTTCTCTACATACGAATAGGGCTGGGCTATCATCCGCATCGCGTCCGAGAGCGCCAAGCCAATTCGTTTTTTCCCGACATCCAAGGCCAATACCCGATTCATGAACTAAGGCTCCGCTGAAAATTTCAATCATACTTAGTGATGGAGCGCAGGCGTCCCGCCTGCTTGGTCATAAATTGTGATGCAGGCACTTTGCCAGCATTCACAAATGGCTGCCTCACAGTTTCACATTGATCCCCTGCTCGACGGTTTCTAGCGCATTCGAAGCGGCGGCTTTTTCCGCCCGTTTTTTGCTTTTGCCTTCACCACGTCCGATTCGCTGGTCTTTTACATAGACTTCAACCACAAAATTTTTGTCATGGTCGGGCCCTTGGGCAGAGAGCAGCCGGTATGAGGGCAGCACACCGTATTCTTTTTGGATCAGTTCTTGGAGTTTGGATTTATAATCGACAATGCTCTCTCCCCGAACGGCTTTGTCAATTTCATCGCACAGTTGATTGAGCACAAACTCTTTCGAAATCTCGATCCCGCAAGACAAATGAATCGCACCGACAATGCTTTCGAATAAGTTCCCCAAGATGGAAAACCGGGTTCGGCCTCCGGTTTGTTCTTCCCCTTTGCCTAAATACAGATACTCGCCCAGACCCAGTTCGACCGTGCATTGAGCCAGAATTCTCTTGCTGACCACAATCGATTTAATCTTGGAGAGCTGCCCTTCGCGCAATTCTGGATATTCATTATAAAGATACTCGGTTACGGCATATCCCACGATGGCGTCACCCAAAAATTCCAGGCGCTCGTTCCCATAGTTTTCATAATGTTCTTGTTCGTTGGCAAACGAACTGTGGCACAACGCCAAATGCAACAGGATTGGGTCGATATTGGGGAACCCCAGTTGTTTCCCCAATTCGATCATCTCTCTTTGGCGTTCTTCATCGAGTATATGGTTTAATTCAAATAAATTCTCAGTCATATCAATTCACAAACAATTCAGTATGATTTCGTGCTCGAAAGCAATTATTCCAATTCTGAACTTAATAAGGAGGTAACGGCTTCATCACGATTGAAATACAATTCAAATTCTTCCCGAATCTTTGAATCGGTCAACAGCTCATGAATATGGCTTCCTTCTTTTACCAATAGTTTGATATTCATGCCTTGTTTGGCTTTTTCTTTGAGTATGGTGTAAAAAATTCCGATTCCTGAATTGGCGAAATAATTCAACTCAGTTAAATCCAAAAGGATGAGGCGGCGTTCTTTATGCAAATCATTCAAAGCGCTTTGAATTCGAGCGGCCGTAGGAACTCCTATCACCCCTTTCAACACCATCGTTCCTACCAATCCAGCCAGGCTGGAATGGATTTTCAGGGTATCGGCGTCAAGCTTTCCACCGGTTCGCACCCGGTCCATCACATTGTGATCTTTGTGTGAGAATATTCGAATTTGATAAACGCCTTTTCCTTTTGTGCGGCTCACATTGGCTTCGAAAGAATCTGTGCTGTTGAATATCATCTCTTTCGAAAATTTCTTGCCATCCCACTCTTTTGGAATCGGCATCATTAAAAATTTTTCACCTTTATCCAATCTATGGGATGAACTGATTTGAGCCGAAGATCCTTTCAGTTCGCTAAGTGAGGCATAAAAAATCTCTTCGGTTATACAGTCAAAACAGACGAAAAGTTTCCCTTTATCGTATTTCCCCGAACTTGCACTTGTCATGAAATTCTATCGATTCACCATGAAACTAGCCAAAGTTATTTAAAATTCTTCCGAACGACTGATTGCAGGGGCACATAGCTACATCCCCCTCTACTCTAAGAGACAACCTCTCAGAATTTGCGTGTTAGAATCTAAAATCCCTGGCATACTCAATTTTAGCCGATATAAATATTGGCGTATACCTTCTGAATTCAATATGATTTTTCAATGCATGGAAAATCATTATATTTAACCTAATGGAAAGTATGAAAGATTTTAAATTTTCTTCATTTATTGTTGACTTTATCTAAATTTTTTGCTACAAAAAGGAACTCAAAGAATTATCGCTGCGACTAATCTTTACACTAGTACGTGTTGGACGTTACAACAGAAATATCTAAATTCAGAAAATTAAGGATCTTATAATATATTTTAAATAATTTGCCTATTTTTTTTATTTAATGCCCTGTTTTATATAAAACCATACAAATATGAGTTGAGGGGATGTTAATCTTTGCGTGAATGAGGGAGTTTTGCTTCCTAATTCATATATTTGTTTTTTAAAAGTGCTCAAATGGGAGATGGAGTATGGTCGCTGTAATGCAATCTCAGACGCAAGTCAAACGCAGGAAACGGGTAACAGCAGAAGAAAAGAGGAGGCGAGAACGATTACGGAATCATCTGATGCAGGAATGGGAGATTGAGGAACATGTTGCAAAATCTTTTGCGCGAAAACATGCCATGCATTCATTCGAAACAATTAACCGCTCTGTGGAAAACTTGATCAACTACTTTGAAAATCTTCACGTTAGCCATTACGGCTACAATGCCTGCCAGGATGTTTTGAAAGGAGCCTTGAATCACACCCTTCGGCGCTTTTCGCGAAGCAAAGGACCCCTTTCAGACAAGCAATTGGGATACTTTCTTCAATTGGCAAGAGATGAAAAAGCCAGTGAAGTGACTTATCATTTCGATCCTGGCAGTATGAAAGAACGCGAACGTATTTTGGCTCCATTGAAACAAGCATTAATTTACGAAAACGATGAAGCCATGAAAAAACGCCTTCTCTTTATTTACAATTTGTTTGTGAGAAAAGGCATCCGCCTCACCAAACATGTTGTGATCACCTCATGCACATCCAACCGAAGCCTTTTCCCCCATCGCCGCGTGGTAGAAGATGCTCTTGAAACACTGCGAGGCGCCTACGAAGCTTTAGGATTTCTTGAAGGTGAACTGTTTATAACCCCCGAATATTTGTCGTTCCACTAATTGAAAACGATTCAGTCTATTGAGTAGGCTGAGGGAGAACAGAAAGTTCTTCCTCAGCCCTCTCACAGAACCGTATGTACGGACTACCTATACGGCACCTGTTGATTCTCCATCAGTAATCCGATATGGCAGCCTGCTTCTTTCAGCAAGACGGGTTTGCCCGCTTCGCTGGGCAAACCGAGTAGGAGGGGGCACGTTGCAGCATGCCCCTACTCTAATCTCTAGGCACTGCCTTATTTATTCTCTTCCAAAATCCCCATGCCCCGCCGGTCCGGGTATGGCGGACGTTCAGCCGGCACATACGGGTTCTTCTCAATCTCTTCCAGCATGTGCTCAATCGCGGCATCGAGTTGCGGGTCGCCACCGTCCACCATCAACGCCGGGTCGTCTATCACCTCAATATCCGGATCAACACCATGCCCTTCCATCGTCAGCGTTCCATCCGTCTCATAAAACGTAATGAACGGGACAGTCACATAGCCGCCATCGATCAATTGGGGATTCTTCGATATGCCGATTACACCTCCCCACGTCCGCATTCCTATCAACTTTCCAACATTCGCTTTACGGAATAAATAAGGGAAAATATCCCCACCGGATGCGGATTCTGGATTGATCAACATACACTTCGGCCCTTGATGGCTGACAACGGGGACGCGCCACGCATTCTCTGAGCGGTCAAATAAATGCAACAAGATGGGACGCTTCAATAATTCAATATACCGGTCGGCGATGTTGCCGCCGCCATTCCAGCGGTCATCAATAATCAATGCCTTTGTATTCATCTGCCCATAAAACTGCCGCCACAATTCACGCTGCCCCCAATTCGATGTATTGGGAACATGAATATATCCAACTTTCCCATCAGTCTTTTCAGCAACATAACTACGGTTGCCTTCCACCCAATCGCGGTAGCGCAAATCCATCGCTTCACCGCTGCTTAACAGCTTTACAACTACCTTCGTAGCCTGATCAATGTTTGGGGTTGCGCCAACGGTTAAGGTCACAACTTGGCTGGAATACCCTTCGAACGCCGCCCATGGCGCTTTAGTTGTATCTACAGGAACACTGTTCACTTCAAAGATATACTGAAAGGCCTCTTGCTGCTGGGGATCAAGCGAATGAATAAACGAACGCGCATCGGTATCCCACGGGGCGCCATGATAGAATTTGGATATTTTGTAATAGCCCTGATCCAGTTCAAAATCCGCACCCAAATACCCGATGGGAAAACGGGGACCAGATTCCATATCTCCCCCGCCGCGGTAGGTATGCCCGGCATTCACTTCGCTAATCATCTCACCAATTACATAGTTCACATCCCGCCGTGTAACACAATCGTTCAGCATCGCCTGATATTGTTGACGCACCGCAGGCCAATCCACTTGGTGCATGTTGGGATCATAAAAATAATCCCGCATAAACCGCCACACATCGTTGAATATCTGTTCCCACTCTTCCCGCGGTTCTATCTGCACGCGCATGGGATCGGTCACGACTGCGTCTTCTAACTTTTGATCGGGCTTTGAATCAACGATGTAACGTTTCCCGCCTTTGACGACTAGAAGTTTGGCGCCATCTGGTGTGATATCGTGCAAACCGGCTTCTACAATGGTTTTCTCTTCTTTCTCATCCGCGAATGGATCGAACAATTGTATCTTGTTGGTATCGCCATAGCGGTAATACACCAGTTGATGTTGATCATTCACTTCCAACCCGCCGAAACGTCCCCGCTTGATTGGCAAACGAAACCCCCGGGCTTCCATATCCTTTAAATCAATCTCGACCGGCTCAACTTCATCTTTCTCTTTATCCGTTTCTTTACTATCTTCCTTCTCATCACCGTTTTCATCATCTTCCCCGTTCTCATCGTCTTCCGATTCTTCCTCTTCTATCTTTCCTTTATCTTTTTCCGGTGAATCTTTCTCTTCTTCCCCATCCGCTTTCACAATCTCTTCGTCGCTTTTCGGTTTGAGCGGATTGGATACATCTTCACGCAACGGCAGTGCGTGAACAATCATCGTATCGTTAAACACAGCCGCATAGCCGATATCCGCCATATCCGGATTCGAGATTTCCCGTGTGCTGATGAAATACAAAAAGTCGCCTTTGCGGTCAAACGCAGCCAAGCCATCCCAAAACATACCGCGAGTGGCTTGATGAATTTTTTCCGTCTCTACATTATATAGCATCAAGGTATGCACGTTATTCATTTGAGGTCGTGTATAGGCAATCCAGCGTGAATCTGGAGACCAACTGAATTTAAACGGTGCACTAAGTCTCCAGCTGCTAATATTTAACCGGTCAAATTGTTTGATTTCCTTGCTCTCCACATTCAATACATGAAACTTCTCTTCATGATCCCTAAATACAATCCACTCCGAATTCGGTGACCACACAAAACTGCGATAATAGCCAAGATTGAATTTGGTCAGCGTTTGCTTCTCTTCACTGCCGCCGGCAGGTTCAACCACCAACTGATTCTCACCCGATTCATCGGTGATATACGCTATCCATTTGCCGTCCGGGCTCCATGATGGTTCCCGGTCTGCGATTCCACTGGTTTGCGTTAAATTTCTTGGAGTTCCATTCTTCGCGGGTAATGACCATATATCGCCCCGGGCTTGCACCAGCACACGCTTTCCCGATGGCGATAGGGTCCAACCGCCGGCCATCCCACTCACATCTTTTCGGATAGGCCGCAACGTCGGTTTCGCCCCGGGGATTTGAATATCAATGGGCCTCATGGATTTGGTGGCGAGATCCAGCAAATAGATTTTGCCATTGTTCTCAAAAACAATTTCCCCTTCTCCGTCATCACCGGGGCCGTTGGAGGGCCACTTCACATCGTAGTCCTTAAAATGGGTGATCTGCTCACGCTCTTCACTCTCGGTGTCATACCGCCATATATTTAACCGATGATTCGGACCTGCGTCTGATAGATAATAGATTGAACCGTTATTCCACATAGGGATGGTGTCTGTCCCTTCCCAATCGGTGATTTGTTTGGAGGTGTGTTCGGTTAAGTGAAACATCCAAATATCAGATGCCCAACCGCCGCGGTAGCGTTTCCACGTGCGAAAGTCGCGATTGTGCGGGGTATAGACCAGCCATTCTCCATTGGGGCTGATTATTGCCGCATTGCCATACGGCACTGGGAGTTTCTCCGGCATCCCGCCCTTTTGATTAACGGTAAACAGTTGTTCGATGCGGTAGCGTACGCCTTGCGTAAAGAGCAGCCGGCCATCCGATGTCCAGTCATTCAAGCGCTCGGAATCTCCATGATATGTAACCCGGTGTGGAATTCCCCCGTTGACGGAAACCGTATAGATATCCGTGTTCCCATCATAATTGCCCATGAACGCGATGCTGTTCCCACCCGGGCCAAAGCGCGGAAACATTTCGCCGCCATCCGGGCTGGCAAGCGGCTGCGCCACTCCACCATCTTTGGACACCACCCAAACGTCATCCGCGTATACAAATACAATTTGCGATTCACTCACATCGGGATACCGCAGCATCCCGCCATGCGGTGTCATGGTTTCTTGGGCGAATAGAGTGAGCGTTCCAGAAATAAAAATAAACATGCTGAAAAACAAGTGTCTGCATTGATGAATTGGATACATATCAATCTCCCATATTGTTTTAGATGAGCCTCTAGCAAAAAGGGTCTTGTGCATTGGGAGAAGATTGCTCCACATACTCTTGATTTTCATCTACACGTACCTCGCAAAAAAAATTTTTCTCACCCCTCCCCTAAACAAGAGCCCGGCTCGGCGAGAAAGTCTGCCGTTAGGGCGACGCTCCTGCGGAGCCGGGTTGATCGAGCCGCTTCTGATTTTCCTACATACCTTGCACAATCCAATATGATGATGCAAAAAGGCTTTTTAGCATTTTCGTTGAATGACTTACGCAGTGCTTTGCTTACGATTGATCCAAACTTTCAATCAGCCTGGCTCGGCGGGAGCCTCGCCCTCCTTACAGCAAAAGCCTTAATGTTTTTTATATTGGGTTAGGAGGGGGTAAGAAATCTGATCATACTTTTCTCAACCTTCTCCTAACCCCTCCCAATCTTGGTAGGGGAATTTATTGATCCCCTTCTCTTACGAGCAGCCGCTGGTGGCGCCGCAGTGCAGGCATTTATAGCAAGCGCCACTGCGCACCATAATCGATCCGCATTCGTGGCAGGGCGGCGCATCGGTTTGTGTTTCAAAGGCGTACGGTTGTTTGAAGTTTACATTACTACCGCCCGTTTCTGTTTCTTTTTCTTGATGGCTGTGGGATTGCTGTTCGTAGCCCTCTGTTTCGGTTTCGATATCATCCAGTTCTTTGACCGTGTGCTTTTTCCCCCGGTCGATAATGCCAATGGCGTCTTTTTCTTCTTGATCCAAAAACTTGGAAGCCAGCCAACGGAAAATGTAATCGGTAATCGATTTGGCAATGGGAATTTCGGGATTGTTGGTAAAGCCCGCCGGTTCAAAACGGGTATGGGCAAACTTGTTCACCAATACCTGCAAGGGCACTCCGTATTGCAGGGTCATCGAAATTGCCGTAGCGAAGGCATCCATCAAGCCTGAAACCACACTGCCTTCTTTCGACATGGTTAGAAAGATTTCACCCGGCGTACCGTCTTCAAACAATCCGACTGTGATATACCCTTCATGGCCGGCGATACTGAACTTGTGGGTCAAGGCATTGCGTTCATCCGGCAAACGGCGGCGGTAGGGTTTGGGCTCTGTTTCTTTGTGAGCCACCACCGCATTTTGGGATTGTTCTTTACCGGTTTCTGCTTTTGATTCATCGGAGGGCTTGGCCTTTCCAGTCATCAAGGGTTGGGTTTTCTTGCAGCCGTCGCGGTAAATGGCTACGGCTTTCAATCCCAATTTCCATGATTCAAGATAGGCCTTTTCAATTTCTTTTGCGGTCACGT